>WRMM01000007.1 GCA_009777135.1 Candidatus Fibrimonadales bacterium | reverse complement strand
AGCCCTTTCCGCCAAAAGAAGGCAAAAGAGCCGGATGGATGTTTATAATCTTGTTTTCAAAATGCTCAAGAACGCTTTCTGGAATTTTTCGCATGTAACCAGACATAACAACCAAATCGGGGGAATCGCTTTGCAAAATGGAAAGTAGATTATCGCCTTCAATAAGACGAACTGGAACTTCGTATTTGTTTGCAACTTCTGCAACTTTGCTGCCTGCAAATGTTACAAGGCTTATGCACTTGGCGTTTAGCTCTCCCGAAACTATCCGTTTCATAATAGCTTCAAAATTACTGCCTGTTTTGGCAGAAAGCATTGAGAATTTGAGCATTGGCTTTTTTTTACCAGTTTTCGCCTAAAATTTCAAAATAGGCCTGCGGGTGCAAGCATGCTGGGCACAATTTTGGAGCTTCGGTTGCTTCGTGTAGGTAGCCGCAGTTTAAGCAGCGCCAAACAATTTTGCCGTCTCTTTTGAACACCTTGCCGTCTTTTAGGTTGTTGAATAAATCGCGGTAGCGTTTTTCGTGCTGTTTTTCTGCATCGGCAATGCGTTCAAAACAAGTAGCAACATCACTAAAGCCTTCTTCTTTGGCGATTTTTGCAAATTTGGGGTAAATATCGCTCCATTCTTCGTTTTCGCCGTTTGCCGCAGCTTCTAGGTTTTCCAGTGTTGAACCTGTGGTGCCGGCAGGGTAAGATGCAGTTATTTCTACACAACCACCCTGCAAAAAGCTCCAAAAGCGTTTTGCATGTTCTTTTTCTTGGTTGGCAGTTTCTTCAAAAATGGAGGCTATTTGCATTAAGCCTTCCTTTCTGGCAACGCCTGCCCAGAATGTGTAGCGATTACGGGCCTGTGATTCACCTGCAAACGCAGTGAGCAAATTTTTCTCCGTTTGCGTTCCTTTAATATCTTTGGACATAATAGGTCTCCTAAGTTTTTTATGAAGATAAAAATAGTAAAATTCCTCATTGAAATACAGAAAAAAATCAAAAAAATGCAAAAAAGTAAAAAAAATGCCTTTACACCCTTGACAAAATCTTTTTTATTTTCTATATTTAATTCTCCAATTTGCACAACCCTGCGCATTTTGGTAAAAAATAGCTGCCGAAGTAGCTCAGCTGGTAGAGCAGCTGATTTGTAATCAGCCGGTCGTAGGTTCAAGTCCTATCTTCGGCTGAGTGAGTTTTTGGGTGGATGCCCGAGTGGTTAAAGGGGACGGACTGTAAATCCGTTGGCTTACGCCTACAGTGGTTCGAAACCACTTCCACCCATCCGCCCAGGTAGCTCAGGGGTAGAGCACTTCCTTGGTAAGGAAGAGGTCACGGGTTCAATTCCCGTTCTGGGCTTTAAAATTTAAGGTCCGGCTCGTTTTGCCAAAACGAACCGGATAGTATTGTAACTTGTTTGGAGAATGAGCTATGGCAAAACAGAAATTTGAGCGCAACAAGCCTCACTGCAATATCGGCACCGTCGGTCATGTTGACCACGGCAAAACGACCCTCACGGCCGCCATCTGCACAATTTTGGCCTCCAAAGGCCTCGGCTCGGCAAAGAAATACGACGAGATTGACAACGCCCCAGAAGAAAAGGCGCGAGGCATCACCATCAACACTTCGCATGTCGAATACGAGACCGAGAACCGGCACTATGCGCATGTGGACTGCCCAGGCCACGCAGACTATGTCAAAAATATGATTACAGGAGCCGCCCAGATGGACGGCGCAATCCTCGTGGTGTCCGCCACCGACGGGCCAATGCCACAGACAAGAGAGCACATACTGCTTGCCCGACAGGTGGGCGTGCCAGCAATAGTCGTGTTCATGAACAAGGTGGACATGATGGCAGGCGAAGAAGAATTGCTCGAGCTGGTCGAGATGGACATACGCGAATTGCTCTCCAAATACGAATTTCCCGGCGACGACACCCCCATAGTCAAAGGCTCCGCGCTCAAGGCTCTCGAGGGCGACGCCAAATACACCGAAGGAGTCATGGAACTTATGAAGGCCTGCGACGAGTTCATCCCGCTCCCCAAGCGCGATGTTGACCGTCCCTTCCTCATGCCAATCGAAGATGTTTTCTCCATCTCTGGCCGTGGCACTGTCGCCACGGGCAGGATAGAGCGCGGCAAGGTTGCCGTAGGCGACAAGATTCAGCGCGTCGGCTTCGGGGACACCAAAGAGTTCACCGTCACCGGCGTTGAAATGTTCCGCAAGCTTCTTGACGACGCCCAGGCAGGCGACAATGTCGGCTTGCTCCTCCGCGGCGCAGAGAAGACTGATGTTGAGCGCGGTCAGGTTCTTGCTGCTCCCGGCTCCATCAGCCCCCACACCAATTTCAAGGCTCAGATTTATGTCTTGACCAAGGAAGAGGGTGGCCGCCACACGAATTTCGCGGACGGCTACCGTCCTCAGTTCTACTTCCGCACCACGGACGTTACTGGTTCTATCAAATTGCCCGAGGGCGTAGAGCTTGTTATGCCCGGTGACAATATCGGCATTGAGGTTGAGCTAATCTCCGCCGTTGCCATGGACAAGGACCTGCGCTTCGCTATCCGCGAGGGCGGAAGAACGGTTGGCGCGGGCGCTGTTGTAGAAGTTATTAAATAAGAGGTTAAATTAGTGTCTACTGTTTCAGAAAAATCTGTTCGCAAAGGAAAAGTGCAAGGCGCAATTCGAAGAGAAAAGCCTGTTCGCTTTCGCCTTTGCTCTTTTGACCATCGTTTGCTAGACCAAGTATCTTCAAAATTGGTAAAAATAGCGAGAGATATGGGCGCCAGAGTATCAGGTCCCATACCGCTGCCCGTAAAAATTCAAAAATACACAGTTTTGCGCGGGCCGCACGTAGATAAAACCTCTCGCGAGCAGTTTGAATCCAGAACACATAAAAGATTAATTGACATGTACAGTCTTTCACCGCAAGCAACGGATGCTTTGTCTAAAATAGACATTCCATCTGGCGTAGAAATAGACGTAAAGTCCATGTGAGGCAAATAGTTTAAGGAATTGTTTTTGTATGAACGGAATACTTGCAAAAAAATTGGGCATGACCCGAATCTTTACCGAAGACGGAGATTCAGTTCCCGTTACGGTGCTAGAAGCGGGCCCTTGCACCGTTGTTCTTCACAGAACAAAAGAAAGAGACGGCTATACTGCAGTTCAGGTGGCTTTTGGCGAACAGAAAGTTCAAAGAACAACAAAGTCATACGCTATGCAGTTCAAGCACCTTGTGCCTGAATTGGAAAAGGCCGCCGAAAACAAACCTTGGGAAAGCCCAAGAGGAGTTCAGGTGCCTCGCTATCTCTGCGAATTTGATGCAGAAGATGTTGCTGCATGGCCGGTCGGCAAAAAATACGATGCCTCCATATTCAAAGAAACCGAACTTATAAAAGTTTCTGGCGTTTCCAAAGGGCATGGCTTTTCTGGCACCATCAAACGCTGGGGTTTCCACAGAGGTCCCGAAAGCCACGGCACCCACAATATTCGCGAACCGGGCTCCATAGGCGCTCACTCATACCCAGGCAGAGTATTCCCCGGCAAAAAGATGCCTGGCCGTTTTGGAAACAAGAACGTAACTATAAAGAATATTCAAATAGAGAAAATTGATATTGAACGTAATTTAATATTTGTGCGCGGTGCGGTGCCTGGTCCTAAAAACGGCATAATCGTAGTGAGGAAAGGCTAATGTCTAATGCAAAATTATACGCATCCAGTGGCGAATTTAAGTCAGAAATAGAGCTTCCAGTTGAGTTTTTTGGCATAGAGCCAAACGAAATTGCTATTTACTTAGCCGTAAAAGCCATTTTGAACAACCGCAGGCAAGGAACTGCTCATTCCAAAAGCAAATCAGAAATCAGCGGCGGAACTCGCAAACCTTGGAAACAAAAGGGAACAGGCCAAGCTCGCGCTGGCCAGAACACATCTCCTGTTTGGGTTCGCGGCAACAAAGCCCATGGTCCAAAAAAACACAAATACTTTGAAAAAGTGAATAAAAAAGTAAAAAGACTGGCTTTCCGCTCTGCGCTTTCTAGCAGGGCAAAAGAGAGCCGCATAGGGCTTTTTGAGAAATTTGATTTTTCTTCGCCAAAAACAAAGGATTTTTTGGCAGTAGCAGGCAAGGCTGGGTTTGAGCAGAAAAACGTGCTGTTTTTGGCTACCCCAGAAGAACGCAATTTAATCCGCTCTTTAACAAACGTGCCTTGGGCGCGCTGGGCTTGGATTAAAGATGTAAATACCTACGATGTTATGCGCGCGCGCTTTATACTCATGTCTCAAGACGCTTTGAAATTACTGACTGGAGGCCTAAGATGAAAGAAGCATATCAAGTTTTGATTTCGCCCCATATCACAGACAAAACTGTTAAAAAAAGCTATGACCGTTTGAACGATGCTTACACTTATGTGTTTCGCGTTGCTCTAAAGGTTAATAAATTTGAAATAAAAAAGGCGATTGAGAGTTATTTTGGCGTTCAGGTAAGCAATGTGAACACATTGATTATGCGTGGCAAAGTAAAGCGCGCCCAGCTGAGAACCAAAATAACCACAGGCAAATTGCCTAATTGGAAAAAAGCATACGTTAAACTGAAACCCGGTCAAAAAATATCCGAGTTTGAAGGAATGGGTTAAGAGGAATTATTATGGGAATAAAAAGTTACAAGCCAACCACTCCTACTTTGCGCTACAAGCAAATTAGCACAAAAGAAGAGGTTACAGCAGAAAAGCCCTATAAGCCGCTTACCGTTGGCATAAAAAGAAGTTCAGGCCGCGATAACCAAGGCCACATTTCAGTTCGTCGCCGCGGCGGTGGCCATAAAAGGCGTTATCGTATCATAGATTTCCAAAGAAAATCCTTAACAGGCATGACCTGCAAAATAGAAACAATTGAATACGATCCAAACCGCTCCGCTTACATTGCGCTTGTTAAATACGCAAATGGAAGCAGAGCCTATATTTTGGCTCCTCATGGGATAAAAGTAGGCGATCAGCTTGTTTCTGGCCCCGGCGCAGAATATAAGGTAGGCAACACAATGCCGCTCAAAAACATACCATTGAATGCGCAAATCCATAATATTGAATTGAAACCAGGCCGTGGCGGTCAATTGGCTCGCTCTGCGGGCACATCTGCGGAATTGGTTGCAAAAGATGAAAAGTATTGCCAAGTTCGCTTGCCTTCTGGCGAAGTTCGCTTGATTTTGGCTACTTGCCTTGCTACCATCGGGCAAATATCCAATACAGACCACAATAACGAAGTTTCCGGTTCTGCCGGTCGCAGTCGCTGGCTAGGCATTCGCCCGTCCGTGCGCGGCGTGGTTATGAATCCGGTAGATCACCCTCTTGGCGGCGGCGAAGGCCGCACCTCTGGTGGTCGCCACCCATGTTCTCCCTGGGGCAAAAACTCCAAGGGCAAGAAAACCCGCAACAATAAACGTACCGATAAAATGATAGTACGCCACCGTCAGAAGAAGAGGTAATGGTTAATGTCAAGATCTTTAAAAAAAGGAGCATTTGTTGACACTTCGGTTTTGAAGAAAACCCAAGAAATGATTGCATCCGGCAAAAAACAAGCCATTAAAACATGGTCGCGCCGTTCCACTATAGTTCCGGATATGGTAGGCTTAACATTCTCCGTTTACAACGGCAGAAAATTTATACCCGTATATGTTTCCGAAAATATGGTTGGGCACAAGCTTGGAGAATTTTCCCCCACTCGCGAATTTAAGGGGCACCGCAAGGATGAGAAATCCGGAGGTAAAAAATGAGCGAAAAAGTAAAAACAAAGCAGATTTTGGTTAATGTTGCCGTTGGCGTGTCCATCTTGGAAAACGAAGATGCAACTGACATTTGCTATGGCGTAGCCAAATTGACCAATGTTCGCTACGGCGTGCTGAAAATGCGCCGCTTGCTTAATATTTTGCGGAGCGGTTCAGTTGAAAGAGCATTTGGCATCCTTTCGGTTATGCGCACCAAATTAAAAGGCGCTCCCATAGTTGAAAAAACTTTGAAGACCGCTATAAACAATTATAATCAGGCTCGCGCCAAAAAAGGCGGAACCGCCAAGGCGGCGAGCGAGTTAAAGATACGCGCTATTTTCGCAGACGGAGGTCCCATTATAAAAAGAGCAAGGCCTCGCTCACACGGAAGAGCGTTCCCTATTCACAAGTCACTGTCTCACCTTACAGTGGTAGTTTCGGACTAGTCGGAGTTATTAATGGGTCAAAAAACACATCCAAACGGTTTGCGCTTAGGAATCATCAAAACATGGGATTCCCAATGGTTTGTTGAGAAAAAAAGGGATTTTTCAAAATTCATTCTCAACGATATACAGGTTCGCCGTTATTTATCCAAAAGATTTGAAGGCGCGCAAATTTCCAAAATAGAAATTCGCCGCACAAAGAACACCGTAGAGGTTTTAATCCACACTGCGCGCCCAGGCGTTATAATTGGCCGCAAAGGCGAGGTTGTAGACGGCTTGAAAGAAGAATTGAAAATTGTGACCAAAAAAGATGTCCATATTGAGATAGTGGAAATTAAAAGAGGCGAAACAGATGCCAAGCTGGTAGCAGAAAACATTGCCCGCCAGCTGGAAAAACGCGTAACGGGCCGCAGAGCCATGAAGCGCGCCATTCAAAATGCCATGCGTTTTGGCGTTGAGGGCATCCGTATTCAAATAGGCGGTCGTTTGGGTGGAGCAGAAATTGCCCGCGTTGAGAAATACGCTGAGGGCAGAGTTCCGCTGCACACACTTCGCGCTGATATTGACTATGCCACCGCTACCGCAAAAACTCTTTACGGCACCAATGGCGTAAAAGTCTGGATTATGCACGGAGAAAAACTTCGCAAAGGGGATTTTGCCTCTAACGAACCAAAAAGGATTTAATTTATGCTTAGCCCAAAGAAAACAAAATTCCGTAAAATGATGAAAGGCCGCATGAAAGGCGTTGCCACCAGCGGCGATTATATTGCCTTTGGCAATTTTGGCATCCAGGCTCTTGAGCAATGCTGGCTAACGGCTCGCCAAATAGAGGCTGCCCGTATTTGCATGACTCGCAAAATCAAAAGAGGCGGTCGCGTTTGGATCCGCGTGTTTCCAGACAAGCCCGTTTCTAAAAAGCCTGCCGAAACCCGTATGGGAAAGGGCAAGGGTGCTCCGGAATTTTGGGCAGCTGTAGTGCTGCCTGGCCGCATTTTGTTTGAGATGGCTGGCGTAGAAAGAAATCTTGCCATAGAGGCTTTGAGCGGAGCTGCTCAAAAGCTGCCTATAAAAGTTAAAATTGTTGAGGCTTCGGAGATATAATGAAACACAAAGAGAAAATGAAAGAGATGAACGCTTTAAGCGACGAGCAGCTCAAAGAAAGACTCAAAGACTTGGGCCTCAATTTGCTTAAAACCCGTTTTGAATTGAAAACTGGCCATGTGGACAATCCGAATATTATACGCGAAATTCGCAAAGACATAGCCAGAGTGAAAACGATAGCCACAGCCAGGAGAAAAAAATGAGTGAAGAAATGAGCAAAGAGAAGAGCGAAGAAAGAAATCGCCGCAAAGTCAGGCTGGGCGTTGTATTTTCTGACAAGATGGAAAAAACCATCACGGTTGTCGTTGAAAATCGCAAACGTCACCCTGTTTACAATAAAATTATGACTACCAGCAAAAAATTCAAAGCCCACGATGAAAAAAACGAGGCAAAAAAAGGCGATTTGGTAGAAATAATGGAAACAAGACCTCTATCTGCAACCAAGCGCTGGCGTTTGGTGCGAATAGTGGAGAAAAAGAAATAGTTTTTTTGGAGTAAGGCTTTATGATTCAAGAAGAAACCAGACTAGTCGTGGCCGACAACAGCGGAGCCAAGGAAGTCGCCTGCATCCGAGTGCTGGGTGGTTCAAACACCCGTTATGCGCGCATTGGAGATAAAATTGTAGTGAGCGTGAAAGATGCCATTCCGCAGAGCAAGGTGAAAAAAGGTTCCGTTGCTCATGCCGTGGTGGTTCGCACTCGCAAAGAGTTTGGCCGCAAAGACGGCAGCTTCATTCGTTTTTCCGACAATGCTGCGGTTCTCATAAACAAAGATGGAGAACCGCGCGGCACTCGTATTTTTGGCCCTGTAGCCCGTGAGCTTCGCGACCGCAAATACATGAAGATTATATCTTTAGCTCCCGAGGTACTGTAATGCCAGCAATAAAAAAGAATGATGAAGTTTTAGTTATATCCGGTGAATACAAAGGAAAAAAGGGCATTGTGCTCAAGGTTTTTCCGGATTTGAACAAGGTTTTGGTAAATGGCGTAAATGTGCGCAAAAAGCACGAAAAGCCCAATAAAACAAACCAGAACGGCGGTATTGTTGAAAAAGAAATGCCTATAGCCATCTCTAATGTTATGCTTTTGGAAGGCGGAGTTCCCGTTCGCACAAAAAGAGTGCGGGAGCCAGGCAAAAAAAGCATTAGGGTTAGCGTTAAAACAGGCAAGGCAATTTGAGGATTTGCAAAATGAGCATATTGAAAGAAATTTATAAAAAAGAAGCAGTGCCTGCCTTGCAGAAACGTTTTAACTATAAAAACGTGATGCAGGTTCCGCGCTTGCGAAAGATAGTGCTTAACATAGCGCTTGGCCACGAGAAAATAAACAAAGACCGCAAAATAGTGGATGAGGCGGCAAATATCCTCACTATTATCACTGGTCAAAAAGCCGTGGTTACAAAAGCTAAGAATGCCATAGCCAACTTCAAGTTGCGCGAGGGCATGAACATTGGCGCAAAGGTTACGCTGAACGGCGAAAACATGTGGGATTTTCTTTACCGCTTTATAAACGTGGCTTTGCCCCGAGTTCGCGATTTTCGCGGCATTCCGCAGCGTGGTTTTGACGGGTGCGGCAACTACTCAATGGGCATAAAAGAGCAAACCGTTTTTGTGGAAGTGGATATAGAAAAGGTTACCCAAACTCTGGGAATGGATGTTATTTTTGTGACTTCGGCAAAAACAGATGAAGAAGGCCGCGCGCTTTTGGAGACTTTGGGTTTGCCGTTCCGCAAACAGCAAGAAACTAAACCGGGTGAAAAACAATAGGAAAATTTTATGGCAAGCAAGAGAATGATTGAAAAATGCAAGAGAACGCCCAAGTTTGGCGTTCGCGTTTATAACCGCTGCAACCGTTGCGGCCGCCCGCATGCTTTTATGCGCCGTTTTGGGCTTTGCCGTATATGTTTCCGCGAAATGGCACTCGCCGGCGAAATACCCGGCATAACCAAATCGTCTTGGTAGGAGAAGAATATGTCAGGAATCACAGATCCAATAGCCGATATGCTCACTCGCATACGCAATGCTTCTACCGCAAGATTGCCCGTGGTAGACGTGCCTTGCAGCAACTTGAAGCAGGAGATTGCAAGGGTGCTAAAAGAAAAAGGCTTTATTAAAAAATATGTTGTTGTTGAAGATGGAAAGCAAGGCATAATAAAAGTGCTGCTTCGCTACACAAATGGCGTTTCGGCAATTCAGGGAATACAGCGCGTTAGCCGTCCGGGTCTCCGCCGCTACTCAAATGCAGAAAAGCTGCCAAGAGTGCTCAACGGGCTTGGATATGCCATTCTTTCAACTTCTCAAGGTGTAATGACAGATCACGAAGCTCGCAAACAGAATGTTGGCGGCGAAGTTCTCTGCAAGGTTTGGTAGGTAAAAGATGTCTAGAATAGGAAAAAAAATAATTACCATTCCAGAAAAGGTTGAAGTTGTAATTGAAGGCCAAATGGTTAGCGTTAAAGGTCCGAAAGGCACGCTTTCCCATACTCTTCACGAAGTTGTTTCCATTGAAAAAACCTCCGAAGGCTTGGAAATAAAAAGACCGGACGACCAGAAATTTTCACGCTCAATTCATGGCACAAGCCGTGCTTTGGTTGCGAACATGCTAGAAGGCGTTAGCAAAGGGTTCCAAAAAACCCTTGAAATTGTTGGCGTTGGCTATCGCGCAGAGCAGAAAGGCAAAGATTTGAATTTAGTGCTTGGTTTTTCACATCCAGTAGAATACAAGGCTCCGGATGGCATTGAGCTGAAAGCCAGCGACGACAAGCTGAAAATAACGGTCAGCGGTATAGATAAACAGAAAGTTGGCCAGGTTGCCGCGGAAATACGCAAATACCGCAGGCCAGAACCTTACAAAGGCAAAGGCATTCGCTACTCTGGCGAGTATATTTTGCGCAAACAGGGCAAAAAGACAGGGAAGTAATTATGTATGATGTAGCTAAAAAAAGATTGGATTCAAGGCTTGCTCGCCATTCTAGAGTGCGCAAAAAAATTTCTGGCACAACGGAGCGTCCGCGTTTGGTTGTGCGCCGCACTCTTAAAAATATGATTGCGCAGATTATAGACGATGTTAAGCACGTCTCAATACTGCAGCTATCCACTGGCTCAAAAGAGTTTCAGGGCGAGTTTGGCAAGCTGGCAAAAACTGAGCAGAGTCGCAAATTGGGCGCAAAGCTCGCCGAAGCCGCAAAAGCCAAAGGCATTGAAGCCGTGGTTTTTGATCGCGGAGGCTATATTTACCATGGTCGTGTGCAGGCTCTCGCAGAGAGCATGCGTGAAAGCGGAATTAAATTTTAACCGAAGGTGCTATTTTGGAAAAAGATACTCAATACTCGGAATTTGAAGAAAAAACGGTAGCCGTTAATCGCTGTGCAAAGGTGGTTAAGGGTGGTCGTCGTTTTTCTCTGAGCGCGCTTGTTGTTGTTGGCAATCGCAATGGAAAAATTGGCGTTGGAATAGGCAAAGCAAAAGAAAGCGCAGAAGCAGTTCGCAAAGCAAGCGACAGTGCGCGCCGCAGCCTTGTGGAAATCAGCCTTAACAATGGCACAATACCACACGAAGTCATGGTAAAATTCGGCGCAACTAAAATGCTGCTGATGCCAGCTGCTCCAGGTACTGGAGTTATAGCGAGCGCGGCAGCGCGAGCAGTTTTGGAGCTTGCCGGCGTTCACAATATTTTGACTAAAACTTATGGCTCTTCTAACCCGCACACCGTTGTTCGCGCTTGCATTCAGGGTTTAGCGATTCAGAAAAGCAAAAGGCAGTTCGCTGCTTTGCGCGGGGAGGCTTAAATGTCTAAACAAAACGCAAATCAAAAAATTGTAACAGAGCAGCTTAAAGCTATAGAGGCTTTGCGTGGCAAAAAAATTGCAGTTACGCAAGTTGTAAGCGCTATTCGCTCATTGCCGGTTCACAAAGTTAATTTAAAAGCTTTGGGTTTAAACGGCATAAACAAGAAAAAGGAGCATTTGCTAAGTCCTCAGATAGAGGGAATGCTTCGCAAGGTTATTCACATGATTAAAATTTCAGAGGTGTCATAATGTTGTCTTTGAATAATATAAATCCAGGCAAAGCAAAAGCCAAGGGCAGAAAAAGAATTGGCCGCGGTCCAGGCTCTGGTTGGGGAACAACCGCGGGTCGCGGGCAAAAAGGCGCTGGGGCGCGCAAAAGCGCCAAAGCTGGCAAAGTTGCTTTTGAGGGCGGTCAAATGCCAATTCATCGCCGTTTGCCAAAACGCGGATTTAAAAGCAAGTTCCCAAAAGATACGCAGATTGTAAATTTGGCAAAGCTGGAAAAAGCCGTGGGAACAGCGCAGTTTGATGCCGTTGTTCTTTTTGATCTTGGCTTTATTCGCAATGTGTCAAAGCCTGTTAAGGTTTTGGGCAATGGAAAGCTCACAAGAGCTGTGGAAGTTAAAGTTCATGCCGTTAGCGAAAGCGCAAAAAAAGCCATTGAAGCTGCCGGCGGAAAAATTGAAATTATTGCGGTGAAATAAGAATGGAAGCACTGAAAAAAGCCATAGACGCCTTTGCGAATGCCTTTAGGGTAGAAGACCTGCGTAAAAAGCTGCTCTTTACGCTTGGCGTTTTGATAATTTATCGCATTGGCGCTCACATAAGCATTCCGGGCGTGGATCCAACTCGCTTGGCAAGCTTTTTTGCTCAAAATTCAGATAATCTTTTTGGGCTTTACGACACCTTCACAGGTGGCGCATTTGCCAGAGCAACCGTATTTGCGCTTGGCATTATGCCATATATCAGCGCAAGCATTATAATTCAAATTATGGGAGCGGTAATTCCGCAAATCCGCTTGCTTCAAAAAGAGGGTCAAGAGGGGAGAGCAAAGCTAAATCAATGGACAAGATATTTTACCGTGATACTTGCCACCGTGCAGGGCATAGGCATTTCTGGCTGGCTTTCCAGCCTTCAGGTTAATATGGGCGGAATGCAGGGAGTTTCCGTTCTGCTAGACGATTTTGCAACCGGCACAGGCAACTTGGGCTTCCGTTTCTTAACCGTTTTGACAATGACCACCGGAACAATATTCTTGATGTATTTGGGTGAGCAAATTACCAGCCGAGGCGTTGGCAACGGAATTTCCCTAATCATTTTTTCAGGTATTGTTGGCGGGCTTCCGCGCGCTATGTTCATGGAATATGAGCAGTTTGCAGCTGGCAACCAGCCATTGATGATAGAAATATTCATAATCGCTTTGGTTATAGCAATAGTAGGCTTTATTGTGTTCATTGAAACCGCTAACCGCCGCATTCCGCTGCAAAGCCCAAAGCGGGTTGTGGGGCGCAAGGTTATGGGCGGGCAAAGCAGCTACCTGCCGTTCAAGGTCAATACCGCTGGCGTTATTCCTGTTATTTTCGCTTCTTCCATTATGTTTGTGCCGGCAATGTTCGCATCTTGGTTCCCAAACACTGGCTGGGTAGAAGGATTTGCAGGGGCATTTTTGCCTGGTCGCATAACTTACAGCGTTATTTTCGCCTTGCTCATAATATTCTTTACCTATTTTTACACCGCTATCCAATACAATCCAAGCGACATTGCAGATAACTTGAAAAAATCAGGCGGCTTTATCCCAGGCGTTCGCCCAGGTCGCAAAACCGCTGAATACATAGATAATATTTTAACCCGCATCACTTTGCCTGGAGCTATATTCCTTGCAACAATAAGCGTGGGACCATTGCATTTGAAAGAAGCTTTGAATATGTCTTTTTATATAGGCGGAACATCTGTTTTAATTGTGGTGGGCGTTGCTCTAGACACTTTGAGGCAGATAGAAGCGCAGTTGCATACCAAGAATTATGAGGGTTTCCTCAAACACGGCCGTATTCGCGGCAGGACGGCATCTTAGTGGCAAAAGAAGAAGGCATACAGGTAGAAGGCTCGGTTGCCGAGGTGCTTGGGAACGATTTGTTTCGGGTTTCATTGGATAACGGCCACGAGGTTTTGGCACACCTTTCCGGAAAAATGCGTAAGAATTTCATACGCATTCTGCTTTCCGATAGGGTAACAGTTGAACTAACGCCCTACGATTTAAAGCGTGGGCGTATAACATATAGGTTTAAATAACTGCAGGAAAAGGAAGAATTATGAAAGTCAGAGCATCACTTAAAGCCCGTTGCGAATCGTGCAAAATAGTTCGCCGCAAAGGCATTTTACGCGTTATTTGCAACAAGAACCCCCGTCACAAACAGAAGCAGGGGTAAAGGAGAATTATGGCTAGAATCGCTGGTATAGATTTGCCCAAAAAGAAAAGCGTGGAATACGGCTTAACCGCCATATTCGGCGTGGGTTTGCACACTTCTCGCGAAGTTTGCGAAAAACTGGGAATTGACAAAAACAAAAAGGTAGACACCTTAACCGAAGAAGAGCAAGGCAAAATACGCCGCATGCTTGAAGAGGAATACAAGGTGGAAGGCCAATTGAGAGCCGAGATAACCTTGAACATAAAACGTTTGCAGGATATTGGCAGCTATCGCGGTTTGAGGCATCGCAAGGGATTGCCTGTGAGAGGCCAGCGCACGCGCACAAATGCCCGCACCCGCAAAGGTCCAAAGAAAACTGTGGCTAACAAGAAGAAGTAAGGAGTAGCAAGTGTCAGAAGAAGTTAAAGAAGAAAAAGCTGCGCCTGCAGCGCCTGCAGCACCCGCAGAAACGGTGGCTGTTGAAGAAGTTAAGGTTAAAAAAGGCAAAAAGCGCATAGATGTTCAAGGCGTGGCGCATATATATGCCTCTTTTAACAATACCATTATTTCCATAACGGATGCCAGAGGAAATTTGGTAGCTGGCAATTCCCCGGGCCGCTCTGGCTACAAAGGCAGCAAAAAAAGCACGCCTTATGCAGCGCAGGTTGCTTCGGAAGCGGCTGCTACCCATGCCTTTAGCCTTGGCATGCGCAAGGTTACGGTTCGCATCAAGGGCGCAGGTCCAGCTCGCGAGTCGGCTGTTCGCGCGCTCAAAAACGCCGGTTTGGAAGTGCTGTCCATTTTGGATGTTACTGGTATTCCGCACAACGGATGCCGTCCTAAAAAGAGAAGAAGAATTTAAAAGGAGATGAGTATGGTGTGGAAATCCCTAAAAATGCCCCGGAATTTTCAGAAAACGGAAGTCTCTGAGAATGGCCGTCGCGCAAAATTTGAAATAGAGGCTTTGGAACGCGGCTGGGGAACAACAATTGGAAATGCTCTTCGCAGAACTTTGTTGTCATCTATTCAAGGCGCAGCCATTGTGTCTGTTAAAATAGACAAGGTTCAAAAAGAGTATGCCAGCATTGCGGGCGTTAGAGAAGATGTAACAGACATCATTCTTAATCTCAAGGCTATTCACCTCAAGCTTTTGAGCGATAAAGATGAAACTTTGCGTTTGGATGTTTCTGGCGAAGGCGAGGTCACAGCGGCGAACATAGATCAAAATCCGGCTGTTGTTATTCTCAATCCGGAGGCTCATATAGCAACCCTAACCGGGAATGCTTCTCTTTGCATAGAGATGAGAGTTGCTCCGGGCCGCGGCTATATTCCAGCAGACGATCCTGATCGCAGAAGGTCTGCGGAAAATGCTCCGGTTGGCGAAATTTTGATAGACGCTAATTTCAATCCCGTTTTGAATGTGGCAATGGTTGTTTCTGATACTCGCGTTGAAGAGCGCACAGATTTTAACCGCTTGGAGTTGGATATTACCACAAATGGCAGCATAGATCCGGAAGATGCTTTGGCGTATGCGGCTAAGCTTTTGGTTGATCATTTGGAAATGTTCATAAACTTTGAAGGCGATTTAGACAGCGCAGAAGATTTGAGCGGTTCCACTGATTACCATGCTATTGCTCAGAAATTGCTGCTAAGAGTAGAAGATCTTGAGCTATCCGTCCGTTCCAGCAACTGCTTGAGGCAGGCTGGAATCAACACGATAGCGGATTTGGTTCGCAACAAGGAAGTTGATATGCTAAAGCACAAGAATTTTGGCAGAAAATCTTTGGTTGAGCTGAATGATTTGCTATCTTCTATGGAACTCAGTTTTGGCATGGATGTTGATGCCTACTTAAAAGAAGGAATATCAGAATGAGACACGGCGTAAAAGTAAAGAAATGGGGCGCAGACTCTGCGCACAAGCGCGCAATGCTTCGCAGCCTTTCAACTTCCATATTGCTAAAAGGCTTAGAATCCGACCCACAAGAAAGATCCGTCCGCACAACGTTGCTAAAAGCCAAAATGGTTCGCAGCACTGTTGACAGGCTAATCACCTACGCAAAAAAAGGCGACTTGGCGGCTCGCCGCCAGGCAGCGCGTTTTGTTATGGATCCAAAAGTTCTGAAGGGTCTTTTTGACGTGATAGGACCTCGCTATGCAAACCGCAACGGCGGTTACACCAGAGTTTTGAAGCTGGGCAACTACCGTGCAGGCGATGCGGCGGAGATGGCATTAGTGGGGTTGGTTGAAGACCAGGTGTAATTTGGAATCAAAAAATTAATTGCCCTCCCTAGAGGGCAAACGCATATTCATTGCAACAAAGAGGGCAAAAGATTTTTTTGCCCATTCCCTACTAGTCACTCCCCAGCAAATAAATCAGCATTTTTTCCTAAAAATCCTAAAAATCCCTTGACAGGCACGGGAAAATTTTTTATATTTACTTCATATGGTAGCCTTTTACCGTAACCCCCTTTTTCCTAGACCCTCCACGGGGTGTCTAATTAGGGTCATCGGAGTTCAAGCAATCAACAACAATCAAAACATCCATAATTCAACAACGGAGGAATAAATATGGATCTGAGGAATACAATTCTCAAAACAATGGCGGCAATGGCGATTGCCGCTTCGGCGGCGTTTTCGCAGGGACCCTATATAATAACGGGGACTGTTGCAAACGGATTTACAGTTTCGGGAGGCTCCGAGTCAATTGCGACGGAGGAGGGAACGGCGGTTAATCAAACTGCGTTCGACACGTTCATCAACGAAATCAGAGCCGATGCCAATGGCAACGCTGTCACGCTGACTTTCGGCGAGAACGGCGAGACGCTAGATCTCGGAACGCTCATCGCAAACTTCAACAACACCAGCGAAACTTGGGGCAAAATCACCCTTGAGGGGAAAATCACGGCGGCGAATAATACCAACACCAACGATGCAAACGGCTTTGGCATAGTGGACATTCGTGGCAACGTTAGCGTGGAAAGCTCCGCGGATATAGCCAATACCGGAACAGGCCCAAACGTCAGACCCATTCACTTCAACTCAAGCGGAACGCTTGACGTCGTGGGCGGAACGATTTCGGGAAACGCAGCCGTGGCAGTTTACAACAGAAATACCACCGGAACAATAAACATCAAAGGCGGAACGATGCTGTCCAATACAAGCGGCGGTTCTACGGTTTTCAACCAAAGCACCGGTACAATAAACATCAGCGGCGGTTTGATACAAAACAATAGCTATGATGGCGCTGCGGTTCGCAATCAGAACGCCGGCGGAAAGTTGCACATCAGCGGAGGCACGATACGCGCTAATAACAACGCAGCAGTGTCTTTTAACAGCAACCTCAACGCAAGCGGCGAGTTTACCCTAAGCGGAAACGCTGTATTGTTTGCTCAACGCGCGAACACTATCGGCGTGGGAGCCGGTAATGTTATCCAATTAGCCAGCGGTCAGTCGTTTTCGGACATTGGAAGCAACGTAGTGGTGATTGCGTGGGACAATTCCCAAGGTATAGTTTATGTTCCCGGATCCTCTGAAGCTCTTGTCATTGAGTCCGAAACAGGCAGCGCAGAATGGGCGGTGCAAGACGGCGAAAACGGCATTGCGTATGAAAACGGCGACAACTCTGGATTTATTGCGATAGCAGGCTTGGTTTTAAACCAAAGCATCCGCGAGGTGGACATCACCGGCAAAACCATAGCGGTAGCTCAGGCCGAGATACAAGAGGTGATAGGCTTAGCAACCGGCTCTGATAATAAGATAGTTACCGTAACCGGCGAGATAACCGGCGCGAATGCGAACAACTTAACCATAGATATCCCAGCAGATGTCACGGTGAAATGGGGGGCG
>WRMM01000006.1 GCA_009777135.1 Candidatus Fibrimonadales bacterium | reverse complement strand
CTTCATAGTTTTCCGATATGCAGCCCAGCAACATACTGTAATAAACAAGCATTGGAGAAGCTTCCACAGCGCAGTTTGCTACCGGCTCCACATTCAGCGAAGCAAGCGAGCCTGTTACGTCAACAGAAACCTTGCAAGATTCATCTTTAGTGCAAAACCTATAATCATTGGATATGCTTAAATTGATTTCTCCCTGCTTTACAGATGAACTTCTCCAATAAACCCTGAAAGAAGATAAATCAAACATGGTTAAATCGTTGTGGCCAACCTTTCCGCCGCTTATGGCATTTAAATCTCCAGAAAGCAAAATATTAGTTGTTGTTCCCGTTGCTGATACATCTGCAACAAACGCAAATTCCGCAACGCTGGTGCTCACAATGGCTGGCTCTCTCCCTGTTTGGATTTTTATGTCTAGGATTGTAGGCCGCCCAGTTAAAGCTTTTTCGCTCACGCTTCTTTTTTCTCTGCCTAAATTTGCCAAAGTTCTGGTAAGTTTTCTCCATTCTCTGTTAATGTGCAAAGGATCCGGTATTATATCCACAGTTTTTTGATAGTTTGCCTTGCTTATCTCAAAATTGCCTGTTATGCTAGGATTAGTTTGCGATTGCCCAATTTGAAATGGAAACCTGTATCTGGCTTGCCCTTTCAAAATAGCTTCTGCCGTTCCGTAATCCGCGCTTTTCATATTATAATATATTGCTGGCAAATCAGCAAAAATTGTTATTCCAGCAGAATCCAATTCCGTTTTTCCTGCTACGTTCCGAATTTGAACTTGATTATTATGCGGCAGAGAGAGCGTAAATTGCTTTGCGTCAAAAGCAAAATCTCTTATGCTTGCTTTGTTCAAATCAAATTGCAATGTGGCTTTTATTTTTTCATTGTTTTGCTCCGGGCTATATGCAAAAGCAGAATCTACAAGGAGCATTCCTCGCCGGACTCGTCCGTTTAATGTAAATGGAATTTTGAAAATACCTTTTTCATAAACATTTTGCCCTGTGCTGAAAACTGCAGTCAAAGAATCCAAAGCGTTTTTTCCGAGCGCGGTTCTTGCAGAAATATTGATGTCTGTATTTTTAATCTCGCCAATTCCCTCTGGCAAAAACCAATCGCCTTGTACTTGCGCATTTCCAAACACGCTTTTAAGGTCTTTGCTCACAAAACCGTTGAAAAACAACTTTCCTTCATTGTCTATTTTCTTTACCGAGTAAGAAAGAGAAACAGGCAAATCGCCTTTTTCTTTTGACCTTTTTAGCACAGCCTTCAAAGTTCCATTCCACAAGCTGTCATAGCCTAAAAATACGTTGTTGGAAACTTGTATAGAATCTCCTGTGGCTTCAAGGTATATATTTGGAAACCGAACTGCGTTGGGGTCAATGCCTGCCAGCGCAATTCTCGTAAATATTATATCGCCGTAAAAACCTGCCTCTTTGCTGTATTCAAGGCTTCCATTTGCATAACCGCTTGAAAGAGTTGAATCTTGAGCCAAAGCTAAAATTGAAACCAAATCCATTTCGGAAATATTCAAATTTATTCGCAAAACTTCCATATTTTTTCTTGTTTCAGAAGGCATCAAAGCAGATAAAAAGCCTTCAATTTTTCTTTCGTCTTGCGTTATTTGAATGTTTTTTGCAGTTAGAGCATCGCCAGATATTTCAACGTCTGCCATTGCGTTTAATGCAAAATTTTGAATAGTTGTGGATAGCGAAATAGAAGCGTTGCCTGCTTTATTTTCAAAATCATGGCTCCAGTTTCCGCTAACAATTCCGCTGTGGCCCTTTAGCATGGTGGTATCTGCAAAAGGCAATTCCTGGGTATTTATATTTTGCAGAGCCAAATCTATTTTTGGGTCAAACGTTCCGTGAACTTCAGCCTCGCCGCCGCTAAGCTGATTTAGCTTGAAGGTAAAATATTCCTCGCTCCACATAACTCTGCCGGTAAAATCGCTTTCGTAGCCATTGCGTTTTATGGTTCCTGTTGGAAAGTGAATGCCTTTGGAATTTAGCCAGAGCGAAACATCAAGCTCCTCTGCGGCGGCGTAATAGGCGTATGGAACTTTTGTTTTTAAATTTGCTTTCAATAAAACATTTTTAATGGAAAAAGAGCCTGTTAAAATTATAGGTCTTGCGAGTTTCAGCATATCTCCGCTCCATTGCACAGCCCACGGTTCTTCTGGAGCGAGGTCTGCGGAAAATATTATTTCGGGGTTATTTATGTCTGCTGCCCTTGCCGTGAAATTTGAGCCTGCGCCAGTTGTGAAGTTTGCAGAAACGGAATTTCCTTTCTTTGTAATTCTATGAATTTTTACATCGGTTGGCAAAGTTTCATTGGCAAGGGTAATGTTTATTCCTTTTGCTTCAAGCTCTCCGCTTCCGTCTAGGTTTTTATCAATATTGCCTTTGAACCTTATGCTTTCTCCATTGTTTCCTGTTAATAGAATTTCGCTTTGCGAGATGCCGGAATTATTTCCGGTAGCGGTTATTGTTGCGTTAAATGCAGGCAATTGCCAAAATTCGCTGATTTTTGTTCTCAGCGTTAAATTAAAATCCGCTCTGCCTGTAAAAATATTAAATGACGCATTTGAATGCAAAGCGATTTTATCCACTCCTGGTGCTTCGCTTGGCCATTTGCCTTGCAGCCAAAACGGCAAATTTCCCACATTTGCATTTATTTCCGCAGACAAATCCTCCAAACGCAATCTTGGGGCATTCAATACAAGCGCAAGAGAATCGCTGGTTCTGTCAGAAATAACAATAGATGCGTCTGCAAACAAGGCGTTCCATCTGTATTCCGCATTCAGAAATAAATTTTTTGCCAGATGGTCTCCTCTTATATTTCTCGCTCTTATGGAAACTCTTTTTAGTCTCCCAGACTTTGACGCCGCAAAAGAATCTAGACCCCAGCTTCCAATATCTTTAACATCAATCGCCGCTTTATTTACATTTACAGAAACTCTAAACGGCAACCATAAATCCGGGTGGCTCAGCGGGCCTTCTATAATTGTGTGCGGAGCGCTGCTATCGCTGGGGATTATTTTTGCATTAACGCTGTCTATGGAAATGTTCAGCAATTCACGCCTAGCGGTTAGCTTTGGGTCTAGAGAAATCTTTGGGTTTTCAAAATGCAATTCCGTGCCTTGCGCAAATTTTACCTTAACCGATGCCCACGCAAACTTAAAAGGAAATTCAGTCTCAAATCCTTGTGGAATTATAGTTGCCGATTCCAGTTCTATAGGATTGGAAAGAAAAAACACAGCTTCTTTTTTAATCTTTTTATACCCAAAAAACAAAGAAACCAGCAGCGCAGCTAAAAGGAGCAGCACAACAGCATTAAAAATTATTTTTTTATTCTCAATTTTCAATTCTTAATTCTCAATTAACGAATAAACCTTTGCGTACATATAAATTTGTTTCAATAAACTAGCAAATCCATTTGCTCTTGTTGGTGTTAGGCCTATTTGCAAACCTATTTCTTGAAAAAATTCAGGTTTTGCCGTTAAAATATCTGCGGGTTTTTGGCGGTTGTAAATTTTCAATGCCAGAGCGCCCAAGCCTCTGCTCAAAAGCGGGGTGCTTTCGCCACCCTCGGTGTCCATGTAAAAAAATAAAATTCCGTCTTTGTATTCGGGAACCAAAAACATTTTTGCAGCGCAACCCTTTACTATGAATTTATCCTGCTTTAAGCTTGGCTCCATTCCTTTGTGCTCTTTTGCGATTTTCAGCAAATATTTCCATTTATCGTCTGGATCCCTGAAGTCTGCGAAAATTTGCTTTATTTCGCTTTGCGATTTTTCTATGGTCATTTTTTCCTCATTCTTTGTACAGGCTCCTCAACGCTTTTACAGCGTTTCCGCATTTAACTGGAGATAAAATGCATTCAAATTTTGGAAAATCCTGCTTTATTTTTTCTTTTCTGCTGCCTTCCTGATAAAAAATCAGCAAAACTCTGGGATATTTGGCATCGATTTTTTGCATTTGAGCATCTGTGAGGCTGTCTGCTTCTGCTATCAGCAAATCTTGCCCGCTCAAATTCAAAATAGTTTCTATATTGGTGGATTGTATTGGGATTCCTTCAATCTCTTCAACATTTTTGCTCACGTATTCCAGTATTTTTTCTTCTTTGCTGTAAATAGCAACTTTTTGATTCGCTTTGCTTAGGAACTTTTTGTAAAAAGCCTCTTCTTTTGTTTTTACCAAAAGCTGGAAATAAAAACAGCTGCCGTTTTTATCGCTTTTAACTTCTAAATTAGAATCCATGGCTTGCAAAATGCTTTGCGAAATTGAAAGCCCAAGTCCGGAACCCCCGTATTTTCTGGCATGTCCTTTGTCTAATTGCTCAAAGGCTTTGAATATTTTTTTAATATTTTCTTTTGAAATGCCAATGCCAGTGTCTGTTATTTCAAAAAACAGCCTGCAGCCTTCAGGATAATTCACATGGTTGATAGCCAGTTTTACCATGCCCTTGTTTGTGAATTTAAGCGCATTGCTCACCAGGTTTACCAAAACTTGCCTTAATTTAACTGGGTCTGTTTTTATAAATCTTGGTATTGCAATAGAGGGCAGCACATAAAATCTAATATTTTTGTAAAGCAGGTAATGTTTGCAAACTCCAATCAAGTCGTCTAGCAGAGAAAATATATCAACCCATTCTTTTTCAACTTTAAGAGTTCCTGCTTCAATTTTTGAATAATCCATTATGTTGTTGAACGTGTCTCGCAAATGATAAGAAGATATTTCTATGTTTTTGCACCATTCTTTTTCTTCGCCGTTTAAATTCGCGCTTTTGTTCAAAAGCAATTCAGAAAATCCGAGTATTGAATTGAGAGGCGTTCTTATTTCGTGGCTCATGTTTGCCAAAAACAGGCTTTTTGCCATGTTTGCTTCTTTTACGGCGTTCATTTCTCTTAGCAGTTTTCGGTTTGAAAGTCTGAAATATATGTAAAAAGAAAACCCCAAAATCAATATAATCACAAGTTCCGCTATTATTACATTCATCATGTTAGACACATAGTCTTGGTATTTGCTTGCCAGCCATGAGTCAGCTTTGTTGATTATTATTGTTTCTGGAGGGAGTTTATCAAGGTTCAAATTTCTGCTGGCAGCAGCTTTTTCATCAAGCATGTTTATGTTCAGGCTTCTTTGGAAACCAGGTCTATTGCCATGCTCTTCCAGAATTGATGCTACAAGCAATCCGGTGTTTTTTCCGACCAATGGGGCAAATAGCACATATCCGCCAACAATTCCGTTTTGTATCCCTACATCCCAAAAAGAATACACGGGAGCTTTGCTGTGGTCATTTACATACTTGGTTATTGTGTGCCATAGCCACAATGCATGCGTATATCTTATAGTATCGCCAAGGCTTATGCTAGCCAGCGCAACCGCATCCACCTCAGGGTCTAGCTGGGAAAGAAGTTTGGGAATATTTTCCCACGGCGGTTCTCTCCATTCTTCCAAAGCAATTTCTCTTTCGCCAGAAAACACTGCAATGTTCAATTGTTCTCTTATTTCTTCTCCGGCGTCTGAGTCATCGGTTATGAATATGATCCTTTGAACATCGCTCTGAATGCGGCTTATAAAGTCTATCTGCATGGGCACGTTGTAGTGCTCGTAAATGCCAGACCACAAGGAATTAGCAGAATCCACAGATATTGCTTGCTGCCTGCTTACTCCGCAGGATATAATGGGAATTTCTTCCCACAGCTCGTTTTTATATTTTTTTGCAAAATTAAACGCGGCATAATCCACGGTTATAATTGCATCAAATTCAAATTCAGATTCATTGTATTTGTCTGCAAGCATTGAATAAAAATGGTCTTCGGTATTAACCAGAATATCCATATATTCCACATGAACATTCACATTTCCATTTTCTGCCAAAACATCCTGTATTCCTTTTGTAATTTGGCTTGCCCAGGTAAATTTTTCGTTGTAAGAATTCAATATAAGCACATTTTGCTGCGCTGTCTGCGCAAAAATCGAAGCTGCAAGCAAAAAAACGGCTAAAAACAGGGGCATAAGGGGAATATAGAATTTTCCCTTGACAACTCGCTTGAAATTTGCTATATTTGCATTACCTGCAAAAAAAGCGGGTACCTCTCGTCTCTAATGTTGGGGGCGAGCTGAAGACCGTAGGGAGAACATTTATGGTTAAAGACTATGAAACCATGGTGGTTATAGATGCCATGATTTCTGATGAAGCAATAGAGACAGAAATAGCCTCTGTTGAAAAGAAAATACTGACGCACTCAGGAGAAATCAAGAGATGCGACAAGTGGGGCAAGCGCAAACTCGCTTATACAATCAACAAACAAACGCACGGCTTTTATGTAATATTCTATTACAAGGCAGATAAAGGCATTGTTTTGGATTTGGAGCGCGGTTTTAATATAAACACAAATATTTTGCGCTATTTAACCCTTACCGATTATCCGCTCACAGAGATAATCTACAACCAGGATCATATCAGCAGCTCGGAAGACACTGTTGGTTTTGACATAGACTATGGAGATGCAGACTAATGACTTTTGAAGAAAAAAAGAACGAACGCAACAGCGTTCCGCGCAAAAAAAACTGCTGGTTCTGCGAAAACAGAATCTTTTTCCTGGATTACAAAGACGAGGCAATGCTTCGCCGTTTCCTCTCTGACCGTGGCAAAATTTTGCCCCGCCGTCTGTCTGGAAACTGCGCAAAACATCAGCGCTCTCTTGTTGAGGCCATTAAACGCGCCCGTCACGTGGCGTTGCTTTCATTCGTAGCAGATTCTTTGAGATAGGAGGGAACCATGGAAATTATTCTTAAAGCAGATGTCCCGAAACTGGGAAAGCTACTTGATATAGTTCAGGTTAAAAACGGCTATGCCCGCAATTACCTGTTCCCTCGCAGCCTTGCAATGCCAGCTACCAGAGAAGCAAAACGCGCTTTGGAAAAAAACCGCGAAGCCATGGAAGCACAGTTCCGCAAAGAACTTGCCGCCTCCGAAGATATTGCCACTAAAATTTCCGCTACGCAGATTACCATAGAGCGCAGCGTTGTGGAAAATGAAAGGCTTTACGGCTCGGTTTCCGCTTCTGATATTGCGGCTGCCCTCAAAGGTTTGGGCTTTAACATAGCAAAGAGGCAGATTGCCTTGACTGAGCCTATAAAACAGCTTGGCAACTACTCGGTTCCTGTTAAAGTTTTCTCTGGCGTGGAAGCTACGCTTTCCGTTTGGGTTACAAATAAGGCAACATAGGCGAAGATTGAAAAAAGTTTTCGTTGACGGGCAAGAAGGCACAACGGGTTTGCAGATAAGAGAAAAACTGCTTGCCCGCAAAGATGCGCAGCTTTTGGAAATTGAGCCTGAGCTTCGCAAAGACCCTGCCCGCCGAGCGGAACTCTTAAATTCAGCCGATGTTGTTTTTTTATGCCTGCCAGACGATGCGGCAAAAGAGTCCGCATCGCTTGCGACAAATCCCAGCACCATTGTAATAGACACAAGCACAGCGCATCGCACAGATGATGCCTGGGCTTATGGCTTGCCAGAGCTTTCTCCTGAGCACAGGGAAAAAATCAAAAACTCAAAACGAATAGCAAATCCCGGTTGCCACTCAACGGGCTTTTTGCTTGCAATTTACCCGCTCATAGCAAAGGGCATAATGAAAGCAGACGAGAATTTAGTTTGCTACAGTTTAACTGGCTATAGCGGCGGTGGCAAAAAAATGATTGCGGATTACAAGGAAAATCTCAGTAAGGTTAAATTTGAATCGGAGTCTGTGCTTGCCTCAAAGCCCTACGCGCTTGGGCTTTGCCACAAGCATTTGCCAGAAATGCAAAAAATCGCAAACTTGGCAAAGCCGCCTTTGTTTAATCCCGTTCTTGGTCCTTATAGCCAAGGAATGGCAGTTACCGTAGGTTTGTTCCCCAGTATGCTCAGCGGCATGTCTTTTGACGATTTGAGAAAATTTTTAAGCGACTATTACAAAGACAGCGAATTTGCAAGCGTTGCTGCAGCAAGCGAAAACCCTGCTATTCTAGATCCAACGATTTGCAACGGAACCAATAATGCAAAAATTTTTGTGTTTGGGAACCAGGAACATGGTCAAATAACCGTGGTTCTAGACAATTTGGGCAAAGGCGCCAGCGGCGCTGCTATGCAGAACATGGATTTAGCTGTTCTTTAAAAAATTCCCATTGGGCATTTGCCATTTTTTCTAGCGTGTAATTTTTGCTGTGCTCTGTGCTTGCGTTTCGCATTTGTTCGTATTCGGGCGTTCCAAAAATTTCGCAGCATTGTTTAAGCTGCTGTTTCCATGCGCTCAAATCCCTAAAAGGCAAAACCCATCCGCATTTTTCCTCTGCGTTTCTTATTATATCCTGAGGTCCGCCTTTATCGGTCACCAGCACGGGAGTTCCGCTGGCAAGCGATTCTACAATAACGTTCCCAAAAGTATCCGTAGCGCTCGGAAATAAAAAGAAATCCGCATTGGCATAATATTCCGCAAGTTCTTTGCCTGCCTTTACGCCCGCAAAATGCACATTGGAACAATCCTTCATATCTTCTTTAAGCGTTTTCAAATACCATCCGCCCCCAACAAAAACCAGCTCCGCATTTTGATTTTCCAAGCAAAACTCCTTCCACAAAGTTTCCAAAAAAGGAATATCTTTCTCCACAGAAATACGTCCCACGTAAAGAAAGCGAATTTTATGGCTTAGTTGAGAGTTGAGAGTTGAGAGTTGAGAGTTGCGGTAATTTGGTGAAAAATTTTCTAGTGGGATGCCTCTTGGCAGGATTTTTATGTCTTTGGAGTTTACTTTTATTTCGGTTTGCAGAATTTTGCGGTAGGCTTCGCAAGGGCTGATTACTGGCGTGATGTTTCTGTAGAATACTTGCATTAGCCAGAGCACGTAGCTGCGCATCCATGCTTCTTTTACGAGTGAGCGCGTGTAGCTTGGGACGTCTGTGCGGTAATGGCTTAGAACTTTTATGCCTATTATTTTAGCTGCAGCGCCAACTAGCCATGCGCCTGGGCTTGGAGTTTCGAGTTCCATTAAATCTGCGGGGTAACGTTTTAGCATTTTCAATACTGGCGCAAGGTATGGAGCAGCAAGCTCGGAATCTGCGTAGCCTAGCTGTTCCATGCTTGCGGCGCGGGGAAATAGAACCACATAGCCATCTTCAACAACTCCATTTGAACGCGTGTTGAATGCGCTGCCCCAGAGCTGCGCCTTTTTGCCTTTTGATTTTAGGTATGGCACAACGGAACGCAGGCTATTGGCTATGCCGTTTATTTCGTCTAGATTGTCGGAATAAAAAATCACGGATATATCGTCGTCTGTTTTTCTGTTTTTTTTTCTGAGTTTTTGCGCTTTGCGCATTTTAAGCATTGTTGGCACATTTATAAGCCATTGCCAAAATACTTGCATAAGAAGCATGGTAGTTCGCACGTTCCCGGGGCGGTAGTGCGGTCCTCTCTTCATATTTTTGAACACAGAGGTTACTGTGCGCTCTTTTATAGGAGGCCGGGTATCGCCGCCATTAAGCGGTTTGCGCGAGAAGTTCATGGATTTGGTAATGTAGAAAATTTCTAAATTCCCTGCATGAAGCAATTTTTCAAATATTTTTTCGCATCAATGCTGGGAACTTTTTCCGCTTTATCTTTATATTTGCTGTTCTTTCTGTCTTTTGTATTCTTTTTCTCAATAATAATAATTTCCTCCTCAAGCTCCAAAAGGCCTGCTGCAGAAGCTTCAATTTTAAGAATAGATTTGAGCGGAATTATAACCGAAAAAGAAAGCTACGACCCGCTGCCCATAAAGTTTTTTGGACTGGGAGTGAGAAAGCAGGGATTGAGCGAGATTTTGGAGGCTATAAAAAAAGCTAAATATGACAAGAGAGTAAAGGGCATATATCTTAATGCAGGAGTTGCGCAAACTGGAATTGCCTCAATGCAAGAAATTAGAGAAGCTTTGCTAGACTTCAAAGAAAGCGGAAAATTTGTGATTGCCTACGGCGAAGTGATTTCGCAAAGAAGCTACTACGGAGCCTCCGTTGCAGACAAAATCATTCTGAACCCTATCGGAATGCTTGAACTCAAAGGGCTTGGCACCATGCAGCAATACAACAAGGGCGTTTTTGAAAAAATGGGAATAGAAATGCAAGTGTTCAAAGTTGGCACATATAAATCTTATATAGAAACATTTACCGAAAATAAAATGAGCGACTACGATAGAAAACAAAAAAGCGCTTATTTAACTGCTCTGTGGAAAGAAATGCTAAACGGAATTTCTGAAAGCAGAGGAATTGCCACGGATTCTCTAGACCGCTACGCAGATGAGTATTTGCTTTTTTCTGCACCGGAAAGTTTGGTTAAGTATGGGCTTATAGACTCACTGGCTTACAGAATTGATTTTGAAAATTTATTGAAAGAAATGGCTGGTATCAAAAAAAACAAAGATTTAATATTCCTGAAAACGTCTGATATTTTAAGCACCAAATCATTTGCCGAAACAATGAGAAGCACAAGAGCCAGCAAAATAGCTGTTCTTTACGCAGAGGGCGGCATTGTTAGCGATGCCGAGGAAAGCCTATACTCAGACCCTGTGATAACCGCAAAAACTTATGTGCGAACTTTGAAAAAAATAAAGGAAGACAGCACAATAAAAGCTGTTGTTTTTAGAGTAAATTCCACAGGCGGCTCGGCTTATGCCTCTGACCAAATTTGGCACAGCATTAGAGAACTTTCAAAAACAAAGCCTGTTGTTGCATCTTTTGGTTCTTATGCGGCAAGCGGCGGATATTACATTGCCTGCGGAGCAAATAAAATTGTCAGTTCCCCAGCCACGCTCACAGGCTCAATAGGAATTTTTGGGCTTTTTCCAAGCGGAGAAAAGCTTGCAGATAAAATGGGAGCCTCTTATGATGGAATTGGAACAAACAAAAACACTTTGCTAGCCCAGCAAATTTTGAGCATTCCATTTTTTGGCGCAGGAATTATGCCCGCGCGTCCTTTAAACGAAGGCGAGCATGCCATGCTGCAAACCTACATAGAGCGAGGCTACGAAACATTTTTATCTCGCTGCGCAGAAGGGCGAAACATAAGCAAAGAAGCTTTGGACGCAATTGGCCAAGGCAGAGTTTGGACAGGAACGCAAGCAGTTGACATAGGCCTTGCAGACACTCTAGGCGGAATTGAAACCGCAATTGAAGCAGCAGCAGAGCTTGCAAATTTGGAATATTACGCAATAGAAGAATTTCCAAAACAAAAAGACCCCTTTGAAAAATTCTTTGAAGAACTTTTAGCTTACGCAAAAATCAACAGCCTGAAATTCATTTTAGGAAAAGAAGGCTATGAAGCCCGCCAATTGCTAAACGCAATTTCAAATTACGATTTTAGGCAAGCAATTATGGAGAATTAATAATGGATCTAAAAAAAATTGAAGACGGGTTCCGCATTATTTTAGAAGGCTTGGGAGAAGATCCTGATAGAGAAGGTTTGCTGAAAACGCCTGAGCGGGTTGCTAAAATGTATGCGGAGCTTTTGAGCGGGCTGAGCAGCAACGAGAAAGAAGAAAACGTTTTGGCTACGCAATTCGTTGAAAAATACGATGAAATGATTTTGCTGAGAGACATCCCAGTGACAAGCATTTGCGAGCATCATTTTTTGCCATTCACAGGCGTTGCGCACGTAGCTTATGTGCCGGGCAATCGCATAGTCGGGCTTTCAAAGCTGGCGCGGGCAGTTGATTTTTATGCGCGCCGCCCGCAAGTGCAAGAACGCCTAACCACTCAGATAGCAGAACTCATACACAGTTCGCTTGAACCAAAAGGCGTTGGCGTTGTGCTTGCCTGCACCCACACCTGCATGACAATAAGAGGCATTCAAAAAACAGGCTCCGTAATGTTCACAAGCAAGCTGATAGGCTCGTTCAAGAGCAACGCAACTACGAGAGCGGAGTTTATGTCGCTGATTAATCATTGAAGTTTATTCTCAACTAAACATCAAATCCGTGCCCTCGGCAACTGGGTTTGGCAGGCTGAAGGTTTCTTCTGTTAGTTTTTTCAAAGGTTCTTCTTTGTTTGGATTTGGAATGGAAGAGTGCGGTTCCAAGGAGAATTGAGAGAGCATTCCTTTGATTTTTTTTTCGTTTTCTTGTTTAATCACAAAGCCCCAGTTTGGGATTGTTTCTTCTACGCAACATAAAAAAGGTTTGTAAGCGGAAAGCTCGGCGAATTTGTTTGGATTTTTTATGCGTAAAATGTGCAGGGAATCAATGGAAGAATCGTTGTATATGTTGAGCCATTCGTTTAAGGCGGCAGCTACGTTGGCTGTGGCTTTGTTCCAAGACATAAAGTCTTGGACATAGTCTTTTGGAAGCCCGGAGCGCAAGCCGTTTAAAAAAGATTCCTTGCTGAGCACAAATCGCAAAGGGTCTTCTTCGTTTTTTGCCTGCGCCATGCAAGACATTTGAAAAATTCTCATTGCGCCGTTGCTCTGCGATAAAAACCACTCAAAATTGGAACTGCCTGCTATAATAGGCTCGGATAAATTTTCTTTGGGCCGCTTTGCAAAAAAAACGCTCTCGCCAAATTCAGTGAGAGAGAATGCTAAAATATGCTTTTTTTTAATTTGCATTTTTAAAATTCCAAAAATCCAAAGCTCTCTGAGTGGCAGCGGCAACTGAAGCCAGTTTGCATAAGTTTTGTTTTTAAGCAGCCTTGAGCTGGTGTCGCGAGGCCAGAATAATCGCGCTGCATTCAATGCGTTAAGCGGTTTTTCAAAGAATTTCAGCAATTTTTGCAACTCGCCTTTGATTTTAAATCTTTCGCGCTCCCACCAAAAAAGAAATTCCGAAAAAAGCCTGAACCCGTTGTTTCGCAAAAAATCATAAGTGCCGTCAAGCAATTTTAAAGCGCCATCTTCTGCATCTTTTGAAATCCATTTCTCAAAAATCAAAAAAGACAACTGCATGTTGATTTCATTATCCGTTAGAGAGTTATCAATATTTTTATTGCTGAAAAAAATCTCAGCAATATGTTTTTTGGCAGAGTGGCTAAAAGAATTGTCTTTTTTCAATGAAATTTTGCCAAGCTGTATTTTTGCCAGCATGAACAGCAAATGCAATTCCGCTTTTTTATCATTGGAAACCCAAGCGATGGTTTCTGCATTTTCTTCGTTTTTTATAAATGAATTTAAAAAATAATCTTCAAAATCCGCGAACCCGTAATACAGGCATGAGCCTTGGCACCTAACATGCCAAATAAACATTTCATTTGCGGTTTCATTCAAAAAAGCGTTCAAAGATTTTTGGTCTGTGTCTAAACTGCGTTCCAATTCCTTTAAATGCAAGCCTCTGCTGCCGCTGGCATAAATCAAGCCTAGAGCCTGTGCTTCCCACTCATTCCTTTTCTGCATCCATTTTTGCCGCCTTTCTTCGCTTAAAATTTCGCTGCACAGCTCATTGAGTATTTTAGAATTCTGCACAAGCCCGCTTTTCTTGGTAAACTTAGTTCGCAGCCGGCTTAAATAAGACCCAGGCGCACCGCTTAAATGCTCTTGAATAGAGTGCAAATTTTTATTCATAGGGGGAAATAATATAGTAAGTGCTGATTAAGCTGCTTTGGGTTTTGGGAATGGGGGCTCCCTACTAGCAACTCTCCAGATTAAACCCAATCTGTATTTTCTACATTCATACGGACTCATGACTGTAAAAAAATATTTGGATAAAAATGTTTACGAAGCAGCCGTTGAACGCATAGACTTTATATTTAAGAATTTTGAGAAAATATACTTGTCTTTTAGCGGCGGCAAGGATAGCGGCATTATGCTGAACCTTGCGCTTGATTATATGAAAAAGAACAATATAACCAAAAAAATAGGCATTTTGTTTATAGATTTAGAAGCGCAATATAAAGTGACAATAGAGTACATAAAGGAAACTTTTATTGAAAATAGCGACATGCTAGACGTTTACTGGTGCTGCCTGCCCCTGAACCTCAGAAATTCCCTAAGCGTTTTTGAGCCGTTTTGGACACCTTGGGACCTAGACAATAAAGAGAAATGGGTTAGGAATTACCCTGATTTTCCGTGCATCACCGAAAGAAAGCATCCTTTCAAGTTTTTTAGGAAAAACATGGAATTTGAGGAATTTATTTATAAATTCGGGGAATGGTATGCCAATGGCAAAAAAACCGCCTGCTTGGTGGGAATTCGCTCCGATGAAAGTTTTAACCGATTTAGAACAATAGCTTTTAAGCACAAAAGCATGTTAAGAAATATCAGCTGGACAACAAAAATTTCCAAAACCGAAAAATTATACTCTTGCTATCCCATTTACGACTGGAAAAACAGGGATATATGGATAGCAAGCTATAAATTCAATTGGGATTACAACAAATTATATGACTTATTTTACAAAGCAGGCCTTAAACTTGACAAAATGAGAATTTGCCAGCCTTACGGAGACGACCAGCGAATAGGGTTAAATTTATTTCGTGTGATAGAGCCTGAGACGTGGGCAAAGGTTGTAAACCGCGTTAGCGGTGCTAACTTTGGCAATATTTACTGCGGAAGCAAAGCTTTGGGCTACAGAAAAATAAAACTCCCAGAAGGACACACATGGAAAAGCTACACTAGGCTGCTGCTAGAAACGCTCCCAAGAGCAGTCTCAGACAGCTATAAAAAAAAGTTTGCCAAATTTATAAAACACTGGAAGAGCAAAGGCTCCGTTGTAAATACTTCATGGATGCCAGAAGAAGCAGTTCTTTCTGGCGAATTTTCAAGCCGTGGCCGTAAAAATCAACCGCTTGTAGTTTACAGAGATATACCGGATAAACTTCCTTTTTGGGCAGAATCAAAAAAACTTGGACCTAGCTGGCGCCGCATGGCGGTATGTGTTTTAAAAAATGACCAGCTATGCCGCTCGCTTTCCTTTTCGCAAACAAAAAAACAACGAGAGCGTATGCAGATTTTGCTTGAAAAATACAGAATTATATAGGAGTAAAAAAATGGAATACCAAAGCCCAGTTTACAATATTAAAGCGATTCCCGTTGAAAAACTCAGAGCAAATGAGTACAACCCCAACAGCGTTGCCCCGCCAGAAATGGAACTTTTATACCGCAGCATCAAGGAGGATGGCTATACAATGCCCATAGTTGTTTTCCATCGCGAAAAAGATGATGTGTATGAGATAGTGGATGGCTTTCACAGATATACGGTGATGCTTAAATACCCGGATATACGCGAAAGAGAAAAAGGCATGCTGCCTTGCTCCGTTATTGAAAAGCCCATAGGTGAGCGCATGGCATCTACCATAAGGCACAACAGAGCGCGCGGCAGCCACAATATTGACTTGATGAGCAATATAGTTGCGGAGCTGGTGGAGCTGGGCAAAAGCGATATTTGGATTTCAAAATATTTGGGTATGTCTATGGACGAGATTTTGAGGCTTAAACAAATAACAGGGCTTGCTTCGCTTTTCAAAGGCCATGAATTCTCAAAGAGCTGGGTGGTTTAGCTACCCCAGCAAGCTCAGCACCGCCATTGGCATCATATTTGCCTGTGCTAGCACGCTGGTTGCGCTTTGCACCATAATTTGGTTGCGAGTGAAATTGGTGGTTTCTTTTGCAAAGTCTGTGTCTCGTATTCGGCTTTCTGCGTCTTGGGTGTTAAATTCTAGGTTTGCTATGTTGTTTACGGTGTATTCCAAGCGGTTTATAAAGGTGCCTATTTTTGCCCGAACGCCGGAAATTTCTTTGATGGCTTCGTCTAATTGGTCTGTGGCGTTGGTTGAGGAACCTTGGGTTAAAAGGCTCAAGCTTTTGAAGTTTACATTGCCAACCCTAAGGTTGAGCAGGTCGCTTGAGCTGGCTTGTATAGCAGTGTATGTAACGGGAATTTGATTGGCGAATATTCCGCCAAGGCCAATGCTGAAATTTGGGCCTATGTGCAATGTCCATGAATCTGCCCTGTATGCTGCCATTGGGTCAACGATGGGAGCGGTTTCAGAATCATCTCCGTCATCTCCGTCGTCTCCAGAAACTGGGTCTGGGGTAAACTGATGGTTTACTGCAAAATTGGTGTTAGAGGTGCCATTAGCAGTTGTAATGATTTCTCCAGCGCCACCTACATGCCTTATGCCCGCTACCATAGATGAACTAGCTTGATTAAGAATAACTTGGACATTAGCCCAATCAGCCTTGCTTGGGTCGCTTGGGTCCCAGCCAGATACTCTAATCTCAACATAGCTGCTGCCATTTACTCTGCTCCACATTCCATCGCTATCCAATACGTTTATAAGGTCTATAGTTTGCCAAGAACCTCCTCCGCCAAGCCTAGTTTGAATTATGGCTGTGTGCGTTCCCGATATTGGCGTGGGGTCTGAGGATGGTGCAGGACCTGAGGCAGGAGAGGTTTGCGCAGGATCTTTGGGGGTTGCAGCAAAGCTGGTGTTGGGGTTGCCGCTTTTGTTGAGCAGGTTTTTTCCGTTGTAGTCTGTGGTTAAAGAGATGCGAGAAATTTCTTTTGTGAGTTCCTGAAGTTCTTGATTTAGATAATAACGCTCAGTGTCTGTCAAGGTATCGTTTGCCGATTGTATGGAAAGCTCTCGCTGGCGTTGCATTGCGTTTGTTATTTCCGAAAGACCGCCCTCTGCAATTTGCAACGCGGCAATGCCGTCTAGAGCATTTTGCTTTGCCTTTCCCAGACCGCGAATTTGCGTTCGCATCTGCTCGCTCATGGCAAGGCCTGCCGCATCGTCTTGGGCGCGGTTTATTCTAAAGCCTGTGGAGAGTTTTTCCAATGATTTGCTCATTGCATTGTTGTTTTGAAACAACGCATGTTGGGCAACCATGGCTCTTATGTTATGGTTTATTTGCATATATACCTTATAGGCAGAATTGAGAAAAAGTTTAGTCTGGTAACTATACAATTTGATTACATAGCTATTACAAACCTTGCATTTTTGGCATATTGAAATTATATTTACAATGCGGTTGCAAAAATGCAATTACCATGCAGGTTTCTCTGTTTTCGGAAATTTGCTTGTTTCACCTTAGAAAACAATGAGGTTCTTATGAACATTACAAAAAAACTCGCAATTGGCGTTGCTCTTTTGGGCGCCGCTACAGTTGCAAATGCACAGCAGATGACATTCGGCGCATCTGTTCCCCCCATCATGTCCGTTGAAGCAATAGGCGCAGTTCTCCCTGCAGCTGCTTTGTTAAGCGGTCGAGTAGCTCCCAAAGCACCTGATGATGAATCTCCCACGGTAGGCTTTGTTCAGGTAACCACCAATCTGCCAACCTGGAATCTGAAAATCACTGCCAAGAATAAAGGCGCATTGAAGAGTTTAAGCGGTGTTGGGTTGGCAACAAATGGCGAGACTACAGACGGCAATACTATTGCTGGCCAATTGG
>WRMM01000005.1 GCA_009777135.1 Candidatus Fibrimonadales bacterium | reverse complement strand
GATTTATTCAAAGCGGCCATAAAATGGTTTTATTATCAGAGAGCAGGAATGGCGCTAACCCCCGAATTTGCCAGCAAATGGGCGCGCTCGGCTGGGCATCCGGATACTGCAGTCTATTTTTACCCCGAGAGCGAAAAACCGGCAGACTGGAAAATAAACAGCCCCAAGGGATGGTATGATGCCGGTGATTATGGCAAATATATTGTGAACAGCGGAATTTCCGTTTTCACTCTGCTGGAATTTTATGAGCATTTTGGAGAGCAGCTCAAGAGAGTTTCGCTCAACATTCCAGAAAGCAAAAGCGGAACCCCCGATATTTTGGAAGAGGTTCGCTGGAACTTGGACTGGATGCTTACAATGCAAGATCCTGCTGATGGCGGAGTTTATCACAAGCTCACAACAGCAAGGTTCTGCGGCCGCGTGATGCCGGATGCCGACACTGCCAGAAGATACGTGGTTATGAAAACAACAACGGCTGCATTTGATTTTGCGGCTGTTATGGCGCAAGCATCAAGAATTTACAAGCCCTTTGACGAAAAGTTTTCGCAAATAGCATTGAATGCCGCAGAAAAAGCATTTGACTGGGCAATAAAAAATCCTGTTGTTTTATTCAAACAGCCCGAAGGAATGAACACCGGTCAATACCATCCTCACGATGAAACCGCTCAAGACGAAAAATTGTGGGCGGCAACGGAGCTTTTCATAACAACAAAGAAAAAAGTTTATGCGGATGCAGCTGATTCCATTCCTTTTGCTTCTCGCGGCCCATGGTGGGGCGATGTGAATTTCCTTGCCGTTTACAGGCTCTCCGATGCCAAAAGCGGTTTCAAAAAAGATTTGGCTAAATCAGCTCAAGATACATTGCTGAAATTAGCGAACTTTCTTAAAAGCACAATAGAAAGCTCTGCTTATGGTCTGCCGATAATCAAGGAGAATTTTGTTTGGGGTTCAAATTCCGTGGTTGCAAATAATGGCATTGTGCTTTTGCATGCATATTATTTGACAAAAGACAAAAGCTATTTGGATGGCGCTCAGCGGGCCTTGGATTATATTTTGGGAGCAAACCCGCTTGACATAAGCTATGTAACTGGATATGGCAACAGAACCACCAAATTTCCGCACCACAGGCCATCCGATGCAGATGCTATATTTGAAGCCGTGCCGGGTATGCTGGCTGGTGGTCCGCACGATGGAGGCCAGGATGTTGGCCCTAATCCGTGGCAATGCCAGGAATACAGAAAACTTGGCAAACCAGCTCTGGGTTATATAGATGACTGGTGCAGCTATGCAAGCAACGAGGTTGCCATAAACTGGAACGCTCCGCTTGCGTATTTGGCGGGCGCATTGCATTATTTGAACAATGGGGAAAACTCCCTTAGCGATTAGTGAAACCCGTTCAGCACATAAGTTGGGCTTACGCCAAGAGAATAAATATCGTCTCTTAGCTCGCTTTCTTTTACATTTCTGCCAAGCACCAATGCAGAGTCTATGCCAACGATATTTGCTCCGGCAATGTCTGTGCCAAGCGTGTCGCCTATCATAATAACGCTTTCTGTGCTGGGTATAAGGCTGCGAAGCACAACCTCAAAAATCAATGGGAATGGCTTTCCGCAAAACAAAAGCTGGCAACCTGTTTTTTCTTTTAGGGTATTCGCTATAATGCCTGTGACCGGAATTTTTTCGCCATCCGGGTCTGGAGCATAGGCATCTGGGTTTAGCACCAAAACTTTTGAATTTTCATTTGACAGAATTTTTATTGCTTTGTCCACTTCTGACTGCGTGGGATGCACTCCGCTCAATATGACTATTGGCTCGGACGGATTTTCCACAGCCTGTATTTTTGCTTCTTCCAAAAACATCATTCCATCTTTGCTGCCCATATAAAAAGCCTCTTTTAGCCCGACCGTTTCATTCAGCACAGCAAGCAGACTTCCAGAAGATATAATTTCATGGCTTTCAAAGTCAATACCCATCAAGCTAAGGTCGTCTTGTATTTGTTTTATTGAGCGAGAAGCGGAATTTGTTATCAATCTGATGCTTTTATTCGCCTTGCGGAGCGAGGCCATAAAATCCATAGCGCCGGGATAAACAAACCCATTTTTGCTATAAAGCGTTCCCCATCCGTCCAGCAAAAAGGAACCGTAATGCTTTAAAAGCGTATCTTTTTCCACTTTCCATGGATCGCCCTTGGCTTTAATCAAATTTGGAGCGGCGGTTTCCAAATAGCTCTTATATATGGCGGTCTCTAAAGGCTGCATATATATAATGTAGAAAATATTTGTCACAAACCCAGCGCAAGTTTTACTTTAATGCCTGCTGCCATTGGCATAACTTTATTTACAAATGCTTGCGAAGTATTGTCTTTTGAATGAAGCACGCTGTTAACAGCAAAATGCGGAGGATTTTCCTTGCCATCATAATATTCTACTATTTGCGGCAATTGTTCTGCATTTTGCTTTTTTAAAATATCGGTTAATCCATAATCAAAATAGGCTCCAGTATAAATTGACAACCCGTCTTGAAATTTCCACTTTATGCCTGCTTCCATAGAAGCAAAAATCGTGCTTTTGAAATTCGCTTTATTCTCTGCTCTTCTGTCCGTGAATGTTCCAAACCCAACAAATTGCTGCGTTATGTATTCGTAATTCTTTTCTTCATAGTACCCTGAATTTATAAAATCGCTTGAACTGCTATGGCTGTTTGGCAAAGAAACTGCGATTTTTGCGCCTGCCATTAAGTAATATTGATATTGAACGCCTGTTTGGATTTGCAGCATAAGCGGAATTTGAAGCATAGTGGCAACTTGTTTTTCTTTGTATTTGCTTACATCGCTGCGAAATTCAAAATCCTCGCCTTCAAAATCAGTTGCCCAATATTGCGTTTTAAAATTTTTCATGTTAAACTCGGCGCTGTAAAACGCTATCTCCGTGCCGGTTGCAAAACCAAACCAAGGCGCAACAAAAAAAACATAGCCAAATCCAAAATGCCTGTCAAGCCCATTGCTTTGTTTGCCAAGCTTTGGATTGTATCTTAAAGCAGATAAGCCGCCACCGCTATGCAAAGAAAACTCATGCAAACTTTGAGCGCAAAGAGTTGAGCAAAACAGCAGCAAGCAAAAGAAAAGCATCTTTTTCATATCTTTATTTTTTCACCACAAATTTTGCTGAATAACGATAAACCTTGCCGCTTTCGCCTTTTGCCTTTGCAACCGCAAAATACAAACCGCTAGAAATATTTCTTGGCATATAGACAGCTGAATTTTTTGGAAGCTTGAATACCAAATTTCCGGCAATGTCATAAATTGCTATTTCCACTTCTGCCATTTCAGGGGCAACTACCTCAATTTCAACTCTTGCATTTGAATTGTTTTTTATCAAAATTCCGTGCTCTTGCATTGGCGCAGCAAGAGAAAATTCGCAACTGCGCAAACTTTCTCCATTTTCGGCAATTGCTTCAAAATAGTATTTATCCGCTGAATTAATTTTTCTGCCATCTGCGCCCGCCGACCAAGATTGCCCCCTGCCAACTTCCCTTCCATTGCGATACCATATAATGCCATCATTGGCAAATTCATAACCGCCGTTTATATCTGGGTTATTGATAACTGTAAGCGTATTGTTCCAGCGTATTTTCACCATTTGCTCGGCAGGAGCAGGCTTGTTTACAGTTAGCGTGTATTCCTGAGAAGGGGCATCGCCTTGAGGAATTGCCGTAATAGAAATGCTGTTGTCGCCGTAATTGGATAAATTCATGTTGTATGTTCCTTCTTGCGTTAAGCCGCCTATAACTATTTCCGCATTTTCTTGATAAATATCAATATCTATGGAAGCTGCTCCACAAGGAGCGATAATGGCAAATTCGTTGCGGTTGCGGTTGGGAGTTTCCCCTCCAACCATTATCATAATATCCGTATTAGCAACTATTGACGATGAGGAAGAAGAGATATTCAAAGAAGAAGAAGAAATATCAAAAGAAGAGGAAGATGAAGCGTCCAAAGAGGAAGAAGAAACATCCAAAGAGGAAGATGAAGCGTCCAAAGAAGAAGAAGAAGAAGAAACATCCAAAGAAGAAGATGAGGTTTCAGAAGATCCGCCTATAAATTTGAATGAAACTGTTTTTGCTGTTATATCGTGCGCAATGTCGGTTACAGAGCCATCTGCAAACTCTGTTTTGTCTGTTTGCGGCCACGGATCAGTTCCACGGCCATTGGCACAGCCATTAGCAATATCGCAACCAGCTTGTTTCACATAATATCCGCGAGAAGCAGGATTGCAATTTATGCAATTATTAGTCCAACCGATATGATTTTCATCCACATAATAAATAAGCATTCCACTGCCTGGAACATAAGCATCCCAGTCTATTTGCTGGCGATTTTCAAGTAGAAAATATTCATTGTCCGCAGCTGTATTTATTCTATAAATAATATTTTCTGGCTCGGCAGGGCTTGGCAAAGCAATGTTGGCTGCTTGAGACAAGGTTACTACCGGCGTCCAGCCCACAAAGCCGCGCGCATACGCAGAAAGATAAGAAGGCGTGTTACCAACATCATTCCACAAACCATTAGCCATAAGGCACCAATAGCCTATATCTACAGCATTTCCACCGCTTTTTTCATAATCTGTATCATAAAAATCAGGTAAATCCAATAAAGCATGCCCTAATTCATGCGCAATAACGCCTATGTGAGTTATATTAGCTCCGCTGTTGCCGCGAAGCTCTGGAGAGCAGGAATATCTGATTTTTTTTCCGTTTAAATCAATTAAAGAAGCGTGCGACCATATTGATTTGCCTTTAGCCGCGCCGGCTTCTTGTCCGTGTCCGGCAAAAATAATATGCACTGCATCTGAAAAAACGCACCCATCAGCACTGCACAATGAAACAGCTTCCTTTGCCATAAGGTTAGGATCTCCGCCACTTTCATCGTCATAATGGCTTATGTTATTAGCCAGTTTATATGGACCGAATATATCCACCTGCAAATTAAATTTTCCGTAAGAATTATCCGAAAAATAATCAACTAATCTTCCATTAAGCAAATCTTCAAAGTTCTTTTTTGCAAGCGTGAATTCTTTATCTTGAAATTCAACAAGAATAATCGGAATACGAACATTTTCAGGAGCGCGCTGCAAGCTTTTGGCTGGCGCTTTCCGCATAACATTCTTTTTTATTCTGCTAAATTGACGCTTGATTTCTATTTGAGAAGAGCTATGCTTCAAGCCTTTGGGCTGACCGCTCAAAAAATTCTGTTCTTCTAACGTGCGTTCAGGCACGTTGCGCGCGCGAACGCCCGATAATTTCAAATCGCCAAATTGATCATGAACTGCATATTCCAAAAAACTATCTTTGTTGAACAGCATGGTATATCCATCAAGCGAAACTGCCCAATTCACCCATTCATCGCCTAGCAGATTGATATTAATTTCCGAGCCATCGGGCTGTTTATAATTTATAATGCCAGGGTATGCCGGCACAGCAAAAACTTGCTGCCATATAAACAGCAAAGCCGCAAAAGCAAAGACTAAAGCTTTTTTCATATTTTATAATATAGTAAGTGCATCTCTCCCATGCGGAGCTTAGAACCTAATTCTCCCCTTTTGCATTTTTTTACCTCACCACTCTTTTGCGTAATGCAAAAAAAATTGCTACTTTCTAAATATGCCAGCGCAAATAGAAATACTAGCCCCCGCAGGCTCTTGCGAATCGCTTATGGCAGCTATAAACGCTGGCGCAGACTCCGTTTATTTTGGCGTGGAAAATTTGAATATGAGAGCCAGAAACTCAAACAATTTCAGTTTGGAAGACTTGGCAAAAATAACCGCTCTTTGCAAAGAGAAAAATGTAAAATCATATTTAACGCTGAATACAATAATTTACGACAGCGAAATGGAGCAAATGCAGCGAATAGTTGATGCGGCAATGCAAAATAAAATTGATGCAATAATAGCTTCTGATATGGCTGTGCTGAATTATGCTCGCAAAAAAAGCGTTGAGCTGCATGCTTCAACGCAGCTGAACATTTCAAATATAGAAGCGGTGGAATTTTTTTCCGCTTATTGCGATGTTATGGTTTTAGCTAGAGAATTAAGCATTTTCCAAGTTGCGGATATAATCAAAGAAATTGAAAAACGGCAAATAAAAGGACCTTCTGGGAATTTGGTTAAAATCGAAATTTTTTGCCATGGTGCGCTTTGCATGGCGCCTTCTGGCAAATGCTATATGAGCCTGCATCACTACAACCACTCCGCAAACAGAGGCGAATGCTTTCAGATTTGCCGCCGAGGCTACCTTGCGCGCGATTTGGAAACCGACGAAGAACTTGTTATAGACAATAAATACATAATGTCTCCAAAAGATTTATGCACAATTGAATTTTTGGACAAAATTATGGAAGCAGGAATCAGCGTGCTGAAAATTGAAGGCAGAGCGCGTGCGCCTGAATATGTAAAAACTGCGGTTGAGTGCTACAAACAAGCCAGAGACAGCTATTTAAACGGAACTTGGAGCGAACAGGAAGCAAAAATGCTAAAAGAAAAACTGGGCATGGTTTTCAACAGAGGTTTTTGGGATGGTTACTACCTAGGGGCAAAGCTTGGCGAATGGTCTGATGTTCATGGCACAAAATCCGCAAGAACAAAAATTTATCTAGGCAAAGTTACAAACTACTTCGCAAAAATAAAAGTTGCGGAAATAACATTTGAAACTGGCGAAGAACTGCTTGCAGGCGAAGATATACTCATAATAGGCTCAACCACAGGAGTGCTGGAACAAAAAGCCGCAGAACTCAGAGAAAACGAAAAAAACGTAAGCAAAGTCCAAAAATCAAGCATCTTCTCAATGCCCGTCAAGGAGTTGGTTAGAAGAGGGGACAAGCTTTATAAATTTAAAACAACGTAATAATTAATCTGCGTTGCTAATTGGCATTGCGCAGTTTCCTTGAAATTCTGCGTTTTCGTTTATCACTATTTGACGAGTTTTTATATCGCCTAAAAAACTGGAATGGCTTTCCAATATCATTAAACCATCGCACTCTATATTGCCTTGGATTTTACCTGCAATAGTTGCTGCGCTTGCCTTTATTTCGCCTTTTATTTTGCCTGTGCGTTCAACTATCAGCGAGCCATTTGTGTCTACGGAGCCTATAATAGAGCCTGCAATGCGAATATCATTATCTAATGTTATGATGCCCTCTATAACCGTAGAAGAGCTCAAATGAGTAAGTTCGCCACTGGATTTTGCCATACTAAACCTCTAAAAATTCAATTGAGTTAGAATATAGTAAATAATTAGAAAAAAGTCTCGGGATTTACGTTTCTTCCATTAAAAATAATTTCATAATGCAAATGCGCTCCATCAGAGTTTCCTGTGTTGCCAACAAAGCCAATGACCTCTCCCTTGCGTACATTTGCCCCTCTTTTTACCGCAAAACGCGCCAAATGCGCATAGCGAGTTATAATTCCGCCGTGGTCTATTTCTGCCATAAGCCCTAGATCTCCCTTTTCGCCTGCAAAAATAACCCTGCCGCTTGCGGTGGCAAAAACCGGCTCATTCATGGCGGCCGCAAAATCCACGGCTTTATGCTCATCTGAATACTGCCGGCTGATAACCGCACCCATAACAGGAAGCATATTTGGGAAAACCTCCAAATTTTGCCTGTTCAAATTTATTTCTGCCTCAAAATCCGAGTCTAGCTGAACTTTTTTTGAAGATATGTGCTTTAGTCGGTTTTTGTCTAAAATAGAACGAATTTTATTTGAGTCGTTTTCCAGATAAGTTTCAAGAATATTCTGAATTTGGGTCTCTATTGCGTAAATTGAATCAAGATCGGTGAATGCAGCTTCATATTCCGCATGCCGTTTTATCAGCCTTTCGTTGTCGGCTTTTAATTTCCATGAATTTGCAAGCTGCATGTTTATTTCCGTGAATTTCCATATAAATACGCAGAGCAAAATTGCGATAATGCAAACAAGCCAAGAAAATAATTTGAGCCAAATTCTTTTAATGCGGTATATCTTTGCTTTTGTTGAGCCTTCTGGAATTATCTGTATGGTGTATAGCTTTTTCATGCGTTTATGGCTTGCTGAATACGGGTAAGGTCATCGTAAGAGGAATAGTTTATAATCAAAGTTCCTTTTTGAGGGTCTTTTCCTGTTTTGCAAATAACTTTTATTCCAAAGGCTCTTTGCAAAGTATTCAAAAAATTTTGCATATCTGGGCTTATTTTAGGAGCCGCCACGTCTGGCTTCTTTTTAGGTTCTTGAGCTAGGACTTCAGCTTCTCTAACGGAAAGTCCCTGCTCAATAATCTCTTTTGCCGCCATCACAGGGTCTTTTATATTCGGAGAAAGCAGCGAGCGAGCCGCGCCTGCAGAGAGTTTTCCTTCGCCAATCCATTTTTTAACTTGCTCTGGCAACTTCAGCATTCGGAGCGAATTGGTAATTGCCGTTCTAGACTTGTTGAGGCGGCTAGCCAGAACTTCGTGAGTGTAGCCGTATGAATCCAGAAGCTGCTGGTAGGCATTTGCTGTTTCCATTGGGTTTAAATCTTCGCGCTGAATGTTTTCAATAATCGCCCATTCCGCCATTGTTTTATCGGAGAGCAAATCAAAAATACGCGCTTCAACTTCGCTAAAGCCAACAATTTTGGCAGCCCGCACTCTGCGTTCTCCGCTCACAATCTGATAGCGCCCTGCATTTTTTCTGAGCAGAACAGGTTCTAAAATACCATGCTGCTTTATGCTTTCAGCAAGTTCCTGCAAAGATTCTTCGTCAAAGGCTTTGCGGGGCTGAAATGGATTTGGCTCTATCAGCTCAATAGAAATTTTTGTTGAAGCGCCTGGTTTTTCCAATGCAATATCTTCAATGTTCGCCGAGCGATCGCGCAAAATATCGCTCATCCCTCTTCCCAAAGCCATAGATTTTTTACCCATTGGCAGTCTCCAGAATTTCTTCTGCCAGTTTCATATACGCTTGGCTGCCGGGGCATTGAATATCGTAAAGCACAACAGGTTTTCCATGCGAAGGCGCTTCTGCCAGTTTCACATTGCGGGGAATTATTGCGTTAAAAACTTTTCCGGGAAAATTTTCGCGAATTTCTTCTGCCACTTGTTTTGCGAGAGAGTTTCTAGTGTGCATTGTAAGAAGCGCGCCTTCTATTTGCAAATTGGGATTCAGATTGTTTTGCACCAGTTTTATTGTATTCAACAGCTCGGCTACTCCCTGAAGCGAAAAATATTCGCACTGAACTGGTATAACAACGCTGTTTGCAGCTGTTAGCGTATTTATGGTGAGCAAATTCAAGCTTGGCGGCGCATCTATAATTATATATTCGTAATTGTTCTCCAAGGTTTTTATAACTCTTTGCAGTCTGCGTTCTCTGCTCATGGCATTTACAAGCTCAATTTCCAGTTTTGCAAGCCCTGGGCTGGATGGCAAAATGCTGAGATATTCAAGCTTGTATTCAGTGCTGATTGGTTTTATGATTTCGGTTAACCTTTCAATGGAGGCTTCTTTAGGGTTTTCAGCTAGAACAAGAGCCTCGTAAATATCCTCTTCTTGAGTTTCGTTTATGCCCACGCCTTGGCTAGCATTAGCCTGCGGGTCAATATCTATTAAAAGCGTCTTCTTTTCAAGCACGGCAAAGCAGGCGGCTAAATTAATGGCCGTGGTTGTTTTGCCAACACCGCCTTTCTGATTGCAAATTGCTATTGTTTTGGACATTGAGAGGAATAATATAGAAAAAACTATTCCTCCATCTCCGAATTGTTAAATCCATTGCCATGAATTGCAACCTGGCGAATGCCTTCCAAAGTCAGATAAGGATCATACCTTCTTACTATGGAAGTCCGCTTCAAGAGCATTCGCCCCCAGCCACCTGTGGCAATCACAGGAATATCTTCCATGCCAATTTCTTTTTTTATGCTGTTGACCAAAAAATCAAGCTGCCCTAAAAATCCGTAAAGAATACCTGCACGCATGGCATCAGCCGTATTTTTCGCAACAAATCTATTTGTCCATTTTATGGGCACAGGCAAAAGCATGGCAGCCTTTTCCGTTAAGGTATCCATAGACGTGCTTATGCCCGGCACAATCAAACCGCCGGCAAAACCACCGTTATGCAGAACATCAAAAGTGGTTGCTGTTCCCATATCCACAACAATCCCATTTGAAAGTCCCAGCGAACGCAACGCTATTACATTGCTCAATCGGTCGGGACCAACGCTGCCGGGGCGCGGATAGGCTATCGGCAAATCAAGGCAGTTTTTTGCGCTTACAATTTGAATTTGTTTGTTAAAATACGCATTAAGAGCTTTGATCCATGGACGCACAAGCTGCGGAACAACGCTGCTCAAACCTATATGCGTAATTTCCTTTGATTTGCGGCCAAAGTGTTTTGCCAAATCGTTTATCCTGAAAAAAATTTCATCGCTGGTCGTTTTGTCATTTGTTGTCAAACGATAGCTTGCCTCAATTTTGGCATTTTTATAAACGCCTATCGCAGTTTGGCTATTGCCTATATCTATTGTGAGAACCAAGGTACTTTTCATTTTATTCTCATTGATATATCCAAAGCTTTCACGCTGTGGGTCAAAGCGCCTACGGAAATAAAATCTACGCCTATATCGGCAATTTCTTTTACCCTTTCCAATGTCATGTTTCCGCTGGCTTCCAATTCCACGGGGTCTCCGCTTTCTTGAACAATGCGAACAGCTTCGCGCATGGTTTTGTTATCCATGTTGTCTAGCATTATGCGGTTTATGCCTAAGCCTAGCAACAATTTCAGCTGCTCCAGATTTTCAACTTCAATTTCAACTTTCAAATTTTGCGTATTCTGTTTTTTTACAGCGTTCCACGCCTCCAAAACCCCGCCTGCAGCGGCAATATGATTATCCTTAACCAAAACCATATCCCACAATCCCATGCGATGATTTGAGCCTCCGCCCGCAAGAACAGCGTATTTTTGCAGAGTTCTGAATCCCGGGATAGTTTTGCGAGTATCTAAAACACGAGTTTTGCCGCCTTTCAAGGCTTCTGCAAATTTACTTGTTATGGTTGCCACGCCGGAAAGCTGCTGCAAAAAATTGAGCATCACTCTTTCGCCAGAGAGAAGCGTTTTTGTTTCGCCTGTAATTGCTGCAATTCTATCGCCTGTTTTAACCGCAGTTCCGTCGGAGATAAAAGTTTCAATATTCACTTCGCCTTTGAGTTCGTCAAATATCAATGGAATAACAGGAAGCCCGGCCACAACTCCGTTTTCTTTTGCTATGAGGGTTGCGGTTTGAATTTGATTGGCAGGCAAAGTCCATAAGCTTGTCGCATCGCCAGTGCGAATATCTTCGTCTAAAGCGAGGCGTATTAAAATTTGCGCGTCTTGCGCAGGAAAATTTAACATGAGGGTAAATTAGAAATTTCTAATTTATCATTTCCGTGACCGAGCTTACCAAACAAAGACTTGCGAAATTCAGGCGAAACAAGCTGGCATGGTATTCCTTTGTGATTTTGGCCGCAGCATATTTGCTTTCGCTCACAAGCCCGTGGCTTGCAAACGACAAACCTCTGCTTTTAAAATACAATAGCAAATTTTATTGCCCAGCTCTTTTTCATTATCCGCAAAACGAATTCCATGGTGCTTTCGCAACCGCGCCGGATTACAAAGAGCTTGTTGAATACGCAACCCAAAATTCCATTCCAGTTTTTGCCATATTCCCGCCCATACCCTGGAGCCCAATAAAATCGCAGCTAACCGCAGAAGGCGCGCCTCCGTATAGGCCTTCCGCTGAGCATTGGCTTGGAACGGATGCCCATGGGAGAGATGTTTTGTCTCGCTTGATTCACGGGTTTAGAATTTGCATGAGTTTCAGTATCTTGCTCTCTTTAATCGGCGCTTTTTTGGGTATAGTTATAGGCGGGATTCAAGGGTATTTGGGCGGTAAAACGGATATGATTTTTCAGCGGATAATTGAAATCTGGGCTTCGCTCCCTTTTTTATACGTGGTTATTTTGCTCGGCAGCATTTACGGGCAGGGCTTTTGGCTTTTGGCAGTGATTATGGCGGCGTTCAGCTGGATTGGCCTTAGCTATTATATGAGGGCGGAATTTTACAAAATAAAAAACATGCAATTTGTAAAGGCAGCCACAGTGCTCGGCCTCAGCCACAAAAGAATTTTTTTCAAAGAGATTTTGCCCAACGCCTTAACGCCTGTTATAACAATTTTCCCTTTTTCCCTAATCGGCGGGATTTCAGGATTAACCGCCCTTGACTTTCTTGGCTTTGGCTTGCAACCCCCAACCCCATCTTGGGGAGACCTGCTTTCGCAAGGTCTGGCAAATCTCTACGCCCCTTGGATTACAATAACCACAATATCCGCATTATTCATAACGCTTATGCTGGCTTCTTTTATAGGCGAGGGGATAAGGGATGCTTTTGACCCAAAGTCGGGGGATAGGTTTGGGTGAAGGGATTTGCCAAATAATTTGCCTTTTGAATACGAGATGGCTCAATGGAGTCAATAAGCTTCGCAAAAGGTGTTATTGGCAAATTCTCATGAGTTTCCGGCTTAGTATCAAATTCCAGCAAGCTTTCGCCCTTTTCATTGCCCACATAATAAAAATTTGCCCTTGAATGCAAAATTATTTCCTTGCCATAAGAAGCGAACAAAGCTTGCAGAGTGGAAATCCCATGCAAAGTTCTTTTGCCGCTAAAGCACAAACCTTTGCAAAAGGCAATGCCTGCGCGAATGCCGGTGAAACTTCCTGGGCCAAGAGTTACCAAAACTCGCTGAACTTGCTCCAAAGCAAAATTATTCTCGCTCAGCAGCTTATCAAGAAGCAAACTCAGCTCGCTGCCCCTTGCGTTTGGCTCTGACAGCTCGCAGCTAATGCCACTGGCATAAAGACCCAAATTAACTCCTCTGCGAGAACAATCAACAACCAAATCCATACTATTTCTGCACAAATACCACTTGCGTTGGGCGCGCCATCTCTATGCCCTTCTCTGTGAAGGCATCTAAAACAGCTAAATTTATCTTCTCCTGAACATCCATGTAAGACGGAAAGTCAGGTTTGGTTACCCAGTAAATAAATTCATAATCTACTGAGCTTGCATCAAAACCTTTTAAATGCCCGCGGTCAAAACGCGCATCGCTCTGGCTTTCTATGATGTTTTTTACCAAAATCGTTATTTCTGGCAAATGCTCTCTTTGGGTTTTATGCGAAACGCCAAAAGTAAAAGTTATGCGGCGTTCTACCATGCGCTTGAAATTATTTAGCCGGCTGTCCAAAATATCGCCGTTTGAAATCACAACCTGTTCGCCTGTTATGGAACGAAGGCGCGTGGTTTTTATGCCAATAGACTCCACTGTGCCCCTGATATCGCCTATCATAATGAAATCTCCAATTTCAAAAGGCTTGTCTATCATTATGGAAATAGAAGCAAACAAATCGCCTAGTATTCTTTGCACAGCAAGGGCAATGGCAATGCCGCCCACACCCAAACCTGCCAAAAGCGAACTAACCTTTACCCCCAGGTTGTCTAAAATCAAAAGCAAAACCAAAGACCAAATAAGGAACTTGCCAATTCCGTTAATAATCGTAAATCCGGCGTTTTTATCTGAATTTGAGTTGTTTTTTTGATTCCAGTTATCCAAAACATCATAAAATATTACGCTTAGCCAAATTCCCAACTGCACAAAAGTGGCTAGAATCAAAATTTTGAGTGGCAAAAACTCATATTCGCCAAGATTTAGCTTCATTGAGCCGAAAAAAGCGGCAAGAACGGCAAAAAACCAGAATTTGCTGTTTTTTAAGGCATCTACGGCTATGTTGCCCAGCTTGGTTTCCGTTCGTTTTGCAATTTTATCTAACTGTTTAACGGCAAAATTAAAAATTAAGCGAAAAACAAGGAAAATCCCTGCAGTTATCAGCAATGCCAAAATCCAATGCCAAGCGGAATTACCCAAGAAATAGACCCCTTTTTCCAAGTCTATTATTAAATTAAGTTTTGCCAGGAAAGATTCCATGCGTGGAAAATAGAAAAAACAAAAAAAATACCCTTGGCAAGATGCTTTTTTTTGCTAAATTACCACCCATGATCGCCTCCAAACTCATAGCTTTTATAATAGCTCCGCAAAGCTCATTGAAAAAGGCATGGATTTCTGCTCTTGCCGATAAATTTGGGGGATTGGAGCATGAAGGAGAATTTTTTCCATTTTGCAAAACAGATTATTACAAAGCGGAAATGGGCGAAAATTTGCACAGAGGCGTTGTTTCTTTTGAAGGGCTTATAGAAGCGGAAAATATAGGATTGCATAAAAACAAAGCCATTGAATTGGAAAATATCTTGCTAAATGAAACTGGAGGACGCATATTGAATATAGACATAGGTTATATGGACTCCGATAAAATTGTTCTCCCTTCAACAAAACGCGGTCCATTCAAACTCTACGCAGGCAGCGGTATTTGGCTAGACATGATTTTGACTTACGCAAAGGGAGATTTTAAACCAACGGACTGGGCTTTTGCCGACTTCAAAGAAAATCCTTACAAGCGTGATTTATTGCTGATACGGGAAAAATACAAAAGAGCATTGCATGGAAAAACATAGATTAAAACCTGGCAGGCAAAGCCTTGATATCCTGCTTCGCCAACATGGCGTTGAATTGAAAAAAGAAACGCTGGACAAACTTTGGCTCTTTCACGGCCTGCTCAGAGAAAACAACAAAGACCAAGACTTAACCCGCCTCAACGCCTTTGAAACCATAGTGGAACGCCACTACGCAGATTGCATAATAATAAATTCCTTTGTAAAAAAATGGCCGCGCAAAATGCTAGACATAGGCTCTGGCGCAGGATTCCCAGGCATACCTCTAAAACTGGTGAACCCGCAAATAGACCTGACTTTATGCGAACCGCGCCCCAACAGGGTTAATTTTTTGGAAATGGCAATAAAAAAACTCGGTTTGCAGGGAATAGATGTTTTTGGGCATAAAGTCACAAGCGCTTCCATGAAAGAGCCTGTTGATGGCATTATTTGCCGAGCCTTTGGCAGCATAGCAGAAACTTTGCCGCGGCTTGGAAATTGCCTGAAAAAAAACGGAAAAGCTTATTTTATGAAAGGTCCTGCGGTCAAAGAAGAGCTGCATAACTGGAAATCAAATGAATACAATATAGCAGAAACGCATTTTTACACCATACCTAACAGCACCCAGCAAAGATCTTTAATTGTTTTGGAGCGATTTTTCTAAATTGAGCATCGTATGACTTTTTTGCTTATTTTAGTTTCTTTGGCAGGCTTTCTTTTGAGCGGCTGGTATTTTTGGAAAAACCTTAAAGCTATACAGTTCAAAAATAAAACCGAAAAAAGCAGTTTGAAAAGATTTTCAAATTATCCTTTTACCGTTGTATGGTATAGCTATTTGATAATATTTTTTGTTTGCTTAACAGTAAACAATGCCTTTGCCATGCAAAACATTATGCAAAGGCCAAACAGCCCGTTTGAATTTGAAGCGGTTAATTTAGGCCTTTTGCAGCAAGGCATTAAAAAAGATGTTGAAATAAAAGGAAAAAATATCTCTTCGCAAACCGTGATACTGGAAAGCGTTTACAACTTGATGACTGGCGGAGAAAATTTTACTTACCCGCAAAAAATAAGCCCAGGGCAAAATTTTAAAATCAACTTTACTTTGAATACCGCATATATGGAAGGCGATTTTTTGCACAACATTGTTTTGGTGGACACAAGCGGAACGCCATGGGTAGCTTTGGTGCAAGGCTCTGTGGAAAATCCCATTGTGTTCAGCGAGAGAATTTTGGACCTTGGCTTTTATAAAAAAGGCGTGAAAAAAAACTGGACATTTTACGTTTGGAACAAGGAAAACAAACCTTTGAAATTAAAGCTTGCACCAGCATCGCAAAAAGAATTCAAAGCGGAATTTTCAAATGTGAAATTGGATGTTCGCGATTTTGAAAATTTAAAGGAAGGCGGAGCTACGCCTGCTATCAAAGTGAGCCTTTCGGTTGTGGATTTGGAACCGCCAAAAAACAATCAAAGAAGCATACGCAAAATAGCTTCTTTTATTTGCGAAGATTTTCCAAACGCTACGCCAGAGCTTCTGGTCACAGGGTATTGGGAGTAGAGTTCATTTGCATAAGCTGAATAAAAGCAATGTGCGGTTCAATATTTTGCTTTGCCACGCTGCTTAATATATTCTCTATTTCGTCTATCTCTGTGCTGTTAAGCACTCTAGCTGCTTTAATAGCCAAGCCTCTTTGAAAGGCTCTGTAATTTGGGTTCATGCAGTCATCTAAAATTTGCGCTATAGCCGCCTCCAAAGGCATTGACCTTAGCTCAAAAGTTCTGGATATTCCCTGAATATGCGGCGGAGCGGCAGTATCATTTTCAAAAGGCTTCATTATTTCTGCGGCATAAGCAAAATCTTTGCTAGGCCCGTTTGCAAATCTGAGAGCAGCGCTGACTGCCAAGCGCCAGTCATCAGGAAAAGTTTTTACGCCACGGCGCAAAAGTATGAAATCTGTAGTATCAGGCTCGTTGTTTGCTGTTATTGCCACTACAAATGTATATGGAGTTTTAAACAGACTATCCAGCCTTGTTGAGGCATCTGCCAAGTGCGAAAGCCACTTAAACGATTTGCCGTCAAACATTGTTTCGCTATACGCTATGATTCCACTTATCCAAAACAGGCTTGCAGCGGTGGAATTGTGCCCAAGCGACATCCATTTAACAGCTTCGGCTTGAGGCACAAAAGCGCCAGCTTCTTTTATTTCTGGCATATCCGGAGATTTTGAAAAACCAAAAAACGCCAAAAACGAGGCAACTACGGCCGCTGAAAACAACATCGCATATTTCTTCAAGCTCAGCATCAGAAAAACCAGTACTCACAGCAAGATTCGAACTTGCGACCCACTGCTTAGAAGGCAGTTGCTCTATCCAACTGAGCTATGCGAGCATAATTTACGCCATTTTCAAAGACCTAATATAGAAAATAAAATTTGACGGATTAAAATACGGAAAAGAAATTGAGCCAGGCGGATACGGCATTCTGGAATATATTTATCATAAAATGGCTGATTGCAAGCTGCTTGCGGAAAACAAACGCAGTTTTTTTCTATATTTGGGGCGTGTCAATAAAGGATCCTTTTTTGAGAAAAGCTGTTTTTCCTATCTTTATCCGATGATATACGGCTATGTAAGGGTGTCAACAGCTCAGCAAAATGTTGAAAATGGGAGGTTTGAGATAGCGAATTTCGCTGAAAAAAGAAAAATTGCAAAAGCTGCTTAGCAACGGAATGAGCAAAAAAGAAGCCGCCAAAATGTTTGGCGTTAGCGTTGCAAGCCTGTATAGGTTTTTGAGGTAGTTTAGTATTTTCTACATTACGCCAGATGACCAGCAAAAAGCTTCCAGTAGCAGAAAACGAACATTTCTTGATAAAAAGATTGTGTCGACACTGTCGACACAATTGAGTTGGTCGCATATTGTTGAATTATTGCCTTTGCAGACTTTGGAAGTAAAGCTTGAATTTTGCGAAACGCACTTAGCAAAAAAAGCGTTTTTTGCGAAATGCAGTTAGCGTTTTTTGTATATTATACGCATGGAACAAGTTTTAATACATCAAAATCCGCATTGGCAAGGCAAAAGGTATAAAGAGCTTTTCAGCAGAGAGCTTTTGCGCAGTCTTTTGCAAAAATGCAAAACCAGGCATATTCAAGTCTTAACCGGCATTAGGCGGTGCGGAAAATCATCGCTGTTCAGGCTTTTGATAA
>WRMM01000004.1 GCA_009777135.1 Candidatus Fibrimonadales bacterium | reverse complement strand
TACAGGGTCTGCAAACTTGCTGCGGAAAATTCACATGGCCGGCCAGCGGCGATTTCGCGGTCAGAGTCAAAGCAGAGTGCGGCTCGGGCCCTTCGTATAACGCAAGAGACGATGTGGAGTGCGTCTTGAAAATTGCGGAGCCTCCCAAGCCTATAATAACCGCTAGCGCTGACAACAGGATAAGGTTTACAAACGCCACTTTAGTCGGCACCGACAGCATCTTTTTTGCTGGACAAACCCCTGAGTTTACCAACAAAGTCACCATAAGCAACAATAACGATTACCCAAGCCCTGAGTGCGAGAAAGACGCTTTGGACAACGGCGATGTGGAGTGGCTGGGCATTGGGGAATGGCAGGGCATTGGGCCTGTCCCTAAGCTGGATTTGCCCGAGCGAATCAAAGTGTATGCTGTTGTCACTTGCCGCGGCACAAAGCACAGAGTGGATTCAGCGGTCGCAAGAATTGTTCCTGATCCTCTCTTGTCTGGGACATGCTCGTTTGGCAAAAATGCGATTTCCGAAGGAAGATCCATACAGCCTGCAGGTTTAAGGCTGGACTATGTTTACGACCGCTGCGGCGACGGCGTAGTCAATGGCCCGCTAACAACAACCTCCGCCTTTGTTTACAGCACAGGCGGCGGCGCCAGCCAGCCATATCCCGAGGACGGCAAGTTCTCCATTTTGGGCGGAGCTGATGAAACCAAATACTCTGTTAAAACAAATCTGCCTCCTTCTTGTTTGGTTGATAACCAAGATTGCGGTGAGATAGCGGTGCGCAAAGCTCCTACTGGATGCGAGGCGAATTGGGATACTTACTGCGGAGATTTTGAGTGGGACGAAGTGCAATGGGGCGTGATTCCGCACGGTGGTTCAGTTTCTAAAGGCTGCTATTTTATCAGTGATATAACTGGCCATATTCACGGTGGTGATCAAGCTAGTGAATGGTATAAAATAAATGGCGAAACTAAGAATGGTCAAACTAATGCCAACGCTTTTCCCGCAAAGAAAGATGGAGGTTATTACATATATATTTCAAGAACTGGCTGGACAAGGCTAGAAGGCGGAATTGTAGAACCAGGACGGGTTCCGTTCTGCATTGACGGGATTCATGAACTTTATTGCGCTATTCCTCCTGCTGCAGCGGCTGGCACTCGGGTAACTCCCAAAGTCGAATGCAAGGACGGCAGCACTCCTGAAAACAGAACATGGCAAAATGCGCCAGCAAATTGGAACAGCAATCTTCCTGCTTACCCCGCAGAGTATAATGGCATAAAAGTGAATGCGACTTGCAGCGGCACGCCTGTGTCGGCAGACTGCGGAAACTTGAAGGTGTGGCCTGTAGGTACCAATATGCTCAATATAACAAGTGCACGAGTTGCTTTAAAAGCAGCAGGAGAATATGTCGTTTCCGCAGTAGAAAGCTGTCCAAACGTAAGATTCGGCTGTAGCCATAGGAATGGTGGCAGTGGTTGTTCAATTCAAGTAGATAGCCACAACGCTGTATCAGGTAATAACAATGAATCGAATATCATTTTAACCCCAAAGCCTACCGTTGGCTCAGTTTTGACGGTTAGCGGTACACCAGGTGATGATGGTAATGTAATAAGAGAAATTTGGTGCGCTGAATGGTAATTTTACAAAGGTTAATGGCAGGGGGAGAAAATTTCTCTCCCTCCAAACCTTGACAAAACCTCCTGAATTTACTATATTTATATGTCCAACTAACTATTTTTGAGGATGTTAATGAAAACTCCCGTTACAAATCCAAAAACCGTAGAGCGGAAATGGAAGATTATAGATGCAGAAGGCAAGCCGCTTGGGCGCGTTGCCAGCAAAATAGCCCAATTATTGATGGGCAAACATAAACCTGTTTATGCTCCAAACATAGATGCAGGCGACTTTGTTGTTGTAATTAATGCCGCAAAAGTGGCTTTAACAGGCAAAAAAGCAGAAACTAAGCAATATTTTCACCACACTGGCTTTATAGGCGGCGAGCGTTGGATATCTTTTAAGCAATATTTGAACCGCAAACCGGAATTTCCGCTTGAACACGCTGTTTGGGGAATGCTACCCCACGGCTCGCTAGGGCATACTATGTTCAAAAAACTGAAAGTATATTCTGGCGCAGAGCACAAAGAAACCGACAAAACCCTTGAACCAGTGGCTATTTAAAAAAGAGAGTATTATGGCAACAGCAAAAACTTCCGCAAAAGAAAAGACCGCGCAGCAGAAAATCTATCGTGGCACAGGCCGTCGCAAAAGTGCAGTGGCAAGCGTTATCCTCAAAGAGGGAACAGGCCTGCGCACCGTGAATGGCCGCGATTTCAAAGATTATTTCCATTCCGAAGTCCAAAACATGGTGGCAAACCTTCCGTTTTCCGTTTTGGACAACGCCGATAAATGGGATGTTATAGTCAATGCCAACGGTGGCGGCATATCTGGCCAAATGGGCGCCATACGCCTTGGAATTGCCCGCGCTTTGGTTGAGCAGAACGCAGAGATTAAACCAGCTCTTCGCCATGCAAACCTGCTGACTCGCGACGCTCGCGTTGTTGAGCGTAAAAAATATGGCCGCAAAAAAGCACGCAAACGCTTCCAGTTCTCCAAGAGATAGCTTTTGGATACCAATGATGACATAGACCTGTCCCGTTTAATAGCAAGGATTTTACGACATAAAATACTTGCTGTTGTTACCGCAATTCTATGTTTTATTGGGGTTTTTGCTTATGCAAAACTTGCAAGCAGATTCTACGAAACCACCACCAAATTTGTTTATCAGTCTTCCACAAAGCAAACTGGAAACCTTTCTGCTTTAGCCGCCCTTGCTGGGATATCTATGGGTGGAGGCTCTGATGATGGCTCGGCATACATGGAAGATATAATAAAATCAACGGATTTTCTTTTGCAATTCACAAACAGAGAATGGCTTATAGCAGATACCAATAAAACCTCAGATACTTTAACTCCTGTTACGCTGGAAGAATTTTGGAAAATAGAATTAGATTCCACCGAAGTCAATAGAGAAAAAATACTGCAGTCGATTATCATCAATAAAATACTCAAAAAAAAATATATCAAATATGAACAAGACAAAAAAACTGGAATAATATCTCTGATAACAGTATTTGAAGACCCAAAGCTTGCATACGATTTCAATGCGGCCATGTTTGAAGAATTGAACAATACCCTGCTCCACAAAATGCGCTTCAAAGCATCGGAAAACCGCAAGTTCATAGAAGAGCGGCTTGACGAAATTAAAAGTGATTTGAGAAGATCAGAAGAAATTTTGCTGCGCTTCAAACAGCAAAACCGCTCATGGAACGACCCATCAATCCAGCTTCAAGAAAGCCGCCTGCTGCGCGATGTTACAATAAATCAAGAGCTAGCTTTGCAGCTTCAAAAGCAATACGAGCTTGCGAAAATAGAAGAAGCAAAGGACATGCCTCTTTTAGATGTTATTGAATCTCCGCGCCGCGCTCTGGACTATTCCAAGCCACGCCCTAAAGTAATTTTAGCTGCTGGGGCTTTTGGCGGAATAGTTTTGGGCCTGCTCGTTGCGCTTGGTTTTGATTTATGGCGCACAGAGAAAAAGACCTTGATGGAGCTAGTACAGAAAGCTCAGAGAGAACTTAGCTAATCATCCTCATACTCATAGTCTTCGCCATCTTCTTTCGCTTCTGCGGTTTCCTCATCAACCACGGTTTCTTTTATGAAAGACTCTATGAAAGAAGAGAACCCATCTTCTTCTTTTGGCTTTTCTGCTGGCGCTTCTTCTCGTTTCTGTTGTTGGCTTTCAAAGCTTCTCAAATCAATGTTTGCCTGAGCATCGGGAGCGCGAGACAAAGCGTTGGACTCATCAAGGGCAGCCTTTAAGCCAACCAGCCGTTTTTTTCTGTCTAGCCCGAGATTCATACTCCTTGTATTGGTTAGGCGTATGCGACCAACGGCATCTCTGTATTCAGGGAATACTACTAATCCGTCTTCCATCATCTCGTCCCTTTCAGCCGGGGTCACGTTTTCCATGGCTTCTTTCCAAAATCCGGCTTGCGCCTTTTGGACAAAACTTATCATTACCTCGTTAACTTTTTCCGAGTCACGAGTAACCGCCTTGCCAGAAGCGCAGGAAGCAAGAACGAATGCAGCAAGCAACAATATAAATCTTAACATGGGTTTAATATAGAAAATGCTGATTTACTTGTTTGGGATAAGGAACATTTGTCATTTATTGCAAAAAGTGCCTACTAATATTTGCTGTTTGGAGATAAAAATATGTCAACTAAATGTTTGCAAAATGCAGGGTTTTATTTTTTTTAGGCAAAATTTCTGCATTTTTAGCTATATTAATTAAGAGAGTTTTTAATTACTTATGGAGAAAAAATCATGGCAAACTCAACAACAGAAAAATCGCTCTTCCACAAATTCTGCTCTTGCGAAAAGAGCAACAACCATCTTAGAAAATCCATAGAACAAGCTTTTAGATTTGTGCTCCCGCGCCAAAGATGCATTAAAAAAATGTCTCAATATGAATTTTCAAAAAAATGCGGCTTTAGCCGGCAATATATATCGCTTATTGAAAGTGGCAAAAGAATGCCTAAACTTGAATTTGTATTCAATTTTGCAGATGGCTTTGATATGAAAATTCAAGACTTTATGCATTTGCTTGTTGAAAAAGTTGTTTACTACGAAGAGTTGGATAATAAGAAGTGATTCTACCCAAGGCCAACCCTCAAAAACGCTGCTCCCAACTCCATAACTCTTGGCAACGCCAAATCGGTAGTTTCGTTTTCTGGCAGTTTTTGGCAAAGAGCTTCCAGAGACTCTTTCAAATTGCCGCCATTATTCTCTTTAATAAAATTGTGAAGAATTTCGGCTATGCCTCTTTGCTGTTCTTGATGGCAAAAAGTTGGGAATTTTCGCAAATCCGATTTTAATTTCCCTATTGATATTTGACTGGCTGCCGCTCTTATTTTTACGGTTTTTTCAACAAGGGAGCTAGGCTGCAAACCAGGGCGAAAAAATTCTGTGTTGGCGGGACGTGGAGCAGGCGGGCATTGCATGGGCGTATTATTGTATTGCTGGGGCATATTGGCAATATTCTTTGCCTTTTCCGTTAAACACTCCGCTTTATATTCCGTGAATGCAATTACCGTGTCTGCCAAACCCAGATAATCTCCGCATGCTCCTACTACTATTATAAAATTTATTCCGCTGCTCGCAAATTCTCTGATGCGGTCTGTTAGGGGGATTAGCGGTTCTCGATTTGAGCCTATAAGCTCGCGCATTCTCAAATCCCTGATTAAAAAATTTACTGCAGAGGCGTCTTCGTCTATTAAAATGGTGCTTGCGCCCAGCTCTAATGCTTCCAGCAAATTTGCCGCTTGGCTGGTTGAGCCGCTTGCATTATTTGTGGCAAAATTTTCAGTGCTTCCCTTCAAAGGCAGTTCCCTAACAAGCACAGAAATATTTGTTCCATTCACTATCCTGCCTTCTTCGGTTTTAATGGGAGTTGCGCTTTTATCTACAACAATAAGCTCCCTGCCATCGCCGGGGATATGCGGATAAACAGCCTCTTCCAAAGCGTGCAGAAAAGTGGACTTTCCGTGAAAGCCGCCGCCCGCTATAATGGTTATGCCTTTTGGCATTCCCATTCCGGCAATGGGCTGGCCGTTTGGCAAATTCAAATTTACCAAAAGCTCAGGCGGAGAAATAAATGGCACAGCGTTTTGCAAAGGCATTTCTGATGCGCCGCTTTCTCTTGGCAAAATAGCTCCGTTTGGAACAAAAGCCGCAAGGTTTTTTTCCGAAAGCTGAGAAAGCAAAAAGTTTCTATTTGCCAAGCATTCTATATGCGCTTTGCATTTTTCCTTGTCCAAATTATTCCAATACATCGCTCTGGTTACCCAGTCAGACAAAGTTCCTATCAAAAGCTCGGATGCCTTATCGCCTTCAATCCGCCTGTTTTCTCCTGGCAAATTCACGCTTGCCAAAATGCGGACAATTCCTTTTTCAATATACAGAGAATTTCGCTGCATAATTTGGGAATGAGCTTTTACAATGCTTATGTTTTCTGCATTTGCCGTAAATTGCCTTAGCAAAAAATCAGCGAGAGCGATTTCTTTCTCATTGTTGTCGTGCAAATTCTCAGGGAAACCGAGTAAAGACATTTTTGCGCTGAGCATTATTCTTGAAGGCTGCGCATGAGGGTCGCCTTGTATATGCGTCCATTTCAGCGTAAAGTCGCCAAAGCTAAAATACTGCCCCTGAAAGCTCTTATACACGCCATAAGGTTTGCCATGTATTTTTAAAAATCGCTGGTGAAGTTCTCTCATGTTTTGATTGCTCTCTTTATTACGGGTACAATTTCTTCTGACATTTTATCTATGCAGTAAATCTGTTTGAATATAACATTCTTTCTGAACAATGCCGCATTGTTTTCTATCCATTGGTTTAAGGCAATGCGACGTTCTTCGGAACTGAAATTTTTCTTTTTCTTTTGCACATATTCCTCTGCAAGCAGGCTTTGGTCTTTCATAAATTCTGCCATGTTGAAAACTTTATTGCTGTTCAGCACAAACATTTTCAATGCAAAAACCAAATCAGTTTGCCCAAAATCTTCTTGCATCTTTTTTATGAAATATTTCAAAGTTTCAATATCTTTTAAAAAAAAGTCTATAGCCGAAGCTTTCATGGCTTCCAATTCTTTTTTCGATAGATTAAATTGTTTAGATTTGAGCATAATATGGAATATAGTAAGAACTTTTTTACAATAGCCCAAAATGGCGTTTTTAATCTCGCACCGGCAAGCTTGCCAAAATTTTTGCGGCATCTATCATATTTTCATTTTTTTCGTCGCTGAGCAAAAGGCCGTCTTTCAATTTAATGGTTCGGCTGCAAAGGCCTGTGAGTTCTGGATTGTGCGTTACAAATACAATGGTTTTTCCCTTATTGTTTAATTCCTGGAGCAAAGTCATAATCTCATAGCCTGTGCGCTCATCCAAAGCTCCGGTAGGCTCGTCTGCCAAAATCATAACAGGGTCGTTCACCAAAGCTCTTGCAATGGCAACCCTCTGCTGCTGACCTCCGGAAAGCTGGCTTTGAAGATGGTCGTAGCGGTTTGCAAGCCCAACTTTTCCAAGGCTGTCCATTGCTCTTTCTCTGCGTTCCTTCGCAGAAATTTCAGAATTGTAAAGCAAAGGCAGTTCAACCTGCTCCAAAGCGCTAGTGCGCGGCAAAAGCTGAAAATTCTGAAACACATAACCTATTTTTCTATTTCTCAATTTTGAAAGCGTGTCTCTTTTTAATTTGTGAGTTTGCTCGCCATCTAAAATATACTCGCCGCTTGTTGGCTTGTCCAATAAGCCAATTGTGTATAGCAAGGTTGATTTGCCGCAGCCGCTTGGTCCCATTATGGCTACAAATTCACCCGCAAAGATTGAAAAGCTAACTCCGCGCAAAGCCTGCACGGTTTCTGCTCCCATAACAAAAGAACGCTTAACATTTCTAATTTCCAAAATAGCTTGGCTCACAGAACTCCCATTATTTCTATGATGGTTTCCCTGACTATTCCAGTAGTTTGATTCACAATGGCAGAGAGAACTTTGCGAGACTCAGGAGTATTTATTGTGCCAAGGGCAAGAGCCGCTTCTCTGGCTGCGGATTCGCTTGAATTGTCTATCACTATGCTGCCCAAAGGCTCCAAAAACATTGTATCTGGGAAGTGGCTCATCATGCGGATTGCCGTAACTCTGTTTTCTTGCGGGAGTTCTTTGTTCTTTGCCGTTCTAATAATAAACCTTTTTGCAATAGTTCCCCATTCCATAAAAATCTGCTCTTTAGCCAGCAAAGAATCCAAGCTTAGTTCATCTGATTTATAGCCTTCCACAATTTCTAAAAAACTTATTTGCAAATTTTGCGAATATTTGCTATTTGGGTTTGGCTCTGCATCATGGTAAAGCATTTCAAGATAATCTATTCTTTCGCGCATAAACGATAAATCCTTTTCATGCAAAACGAGTTGTTTTTTAAGGCTATCCACCTCGGCTTTTTGGTTTTGCAATTTGGAACCAAAGCCGCCATTAATGGCAATAGACACATAAATCCCCGGAGAGCGATACGCAGAGTTTGCATCCTGAGTTTTGGTTCTAAACTTGAAATCACCATCTTCCGTTAGCAAATACCTGTAAAATTCAGTTGCCCCTGCGCTGATTTGCAAAGCATTTACGGGTCTAAGAGCCACGCCAATATTATTGCGCGAAGAGCCATGCCTAAAAAATCCCTCATAAAGAATGCTGAACTTTTGCGAAATTATGCTTTGCTCATAACCCCAAAAAGGCGCAACGGCATCTGCATCCATAGCAGGGAAAGCAGACACTCCGCCCAAAAGTTTCCACCATTCGCCGCCCCACTCCGCAACAGCGTAAAATTCTCCGGTTTGCTGTTTGCGCGCGCTTTTTGGAACCGAGTAAAAATATGCCTCTGGGCTTTCCACAAATGCCCTTGCTCCAATCGCAAAAGCGGGAACAGCTCCATAGGCTTGGTTAATTTGGTCTTTTACATCCAAAGAAACTGTGCTGCCAAACTGAATGCCAAAATCCATAGAATTGAAAAGCCCAAAACGCGCCGAAGTCACAAATGGATATCTATCGCACATACCGCTTTCAATGCAAGCAGTCTGATGATAGCCAAGAGTTCCCCTTATTTGAAAGGCTTTATCTCCCAATACCTGCGCAGTTGGCACAACCAAAAAACTGCCTCCGCCACTCAAAGCAAAAGCCATTTGCGGCAACAGGCAAACCAGAAACGCTAATATAAGTTTTTTAATGGACACTGAGGGTAACTTAGAAATTTCTACATTAAACTCATGAGATTCTCGAAATTCATTCCGGTTATTGCAGCGCTCTTCATGGCTTGTTCTTCATCTAATTCAAAAGTAGAAATTATAGCAAATGAGGCTTTGAAACTTGCAAAAGCAGATTCCCTAAGGCTAGACTCTATTTCGCTTCACCAGGAATTTTTATCCAAGCGAATAGATTTGCTAGATAGCTTTTCCACAGCGCTGCCGCTTGCTACGGCTAACGAAAATCAGTTGCAAATTGCGCTTTTAAGAGAAGAAGTCATATTTCTTCGCAAATTTTTGGAAAACCAAGACAAAGTGCCGCTGATAAACCCAAGCCGCACGCAAATGCCCACGGCTCCAAGCGCATTGCCGCTTGAATATGAGCAGGCTCAATACCTGTTTTCTCAAAAGAATTACGAAGCTGCAGCAACGATGTTTGAAAAGGTAACCGTTCTTTACCCCCAAAGCGACTGGGCAGACGATGCTTGGTACTGGGCAGGCGAATCGCAGATGGCGCTTGGCAACTTTTCGCAGGCTATTTCCGCTTTTCAAAAGGTGTTTTTTTACACGCAGTCAATCAAGCAAGCCGATGCGCAATTCCAGATAGGAATATGTTTTTTGAGAATGGGAAACAGAGAGCAGGCAGAGAATGCTCTGCGCAAAGTTCAAGATTTTTATCCCAAAAGCCCAAGAGCATTGCAAGCGCAATCAGAGCTGAAAAAGCTGAAATGATTTAATAATCGTAATCGTCGTCAACGGGGCGCGTTTGTCTTCTTGGCGGAGCTGAAGGTCTTGAGCCAGAGGGACTGGGAGAACGGAATTGACTTTGGTTTTGTACCGTGCGGCCACGCTCGCGGTCTCTTCTGCGAATTTCAGTATCATCTGGGAAAAACTCTTCAAACGCAAAACCTATGCCTATGCCAAACACAACGCCAACTGACGGAATAGCTTTCTTTTCACGGTCAGATGAAGATACCACAGAGTAATATTTGCCATTTTCAAGATCCCATTCCCATGAATCGTTAGTTCTTCCCCATGTTCCATGTCCTGTTTGGCTATTATTCTTGGAACCGGTTTCTTTCATGCCATTGCCTATGGTATAGATGCCTACCATGGCTTGCAAGAAATACCATTGATCGCTCAAATAAGTAATGGACATATCAAATTCATAACCCAAACAAGTTATTATTGGGCGGCTCAGTTTTAGACCTTCCAGAGAGCCATTATTCTCGATATAGATCTCTTCAAAATCATCGGGCGAGGATTTATGGTCAAAGTAAACTGTTCCATAAGAAAGATGAAAGCCCAAGTGTATAGGACTTTTGGGGAACATATAATATGCCAAGCCTATGCGCCATCCCATTCCGCCATCAAGAGAAAAATTATCCGGATGCTGACGATCGTCAGATGGAGGGATAAAACCGCCAGAGAGAAAAGCAGCAACATGCCATTGAGTTATGTATTCAACTCCAGCGCCAAAACCAAACCAATCAGCGCCCATAGCAGGGTACTTCGTTCCCATTCCCAGTTGCAGAATCAAGCGGTCTTTTAGCCAATCGCGGCGACGAAGACTGGTTGCATACTCATCTGCGCGCTGTTCTTCTTCCCATTGTCTGCGAGCGGCGCGATCATCTTCCTGGGTGGTTCTTGCTCTTTGCGCCCAAACCAAGTCTGAGCAGAGCAAAATTAAAACCAGCAATAAAGAAATATTTTTAGCCATCGTTATAGTAATATATATTTTTTTTTGGTTCTATGGCAGTTTTTTATCTTTTTTCCAAATTATTAATCATTTCTTCGTCCATAAGCATTTTTCTGGGCTTGCTGCCGTTTTGTTTGCCGCAAATACCCTCCGCTGTCAGCTGGTCAATTATTTTGCCTGCGCGGGAAAATCCTATGCAAAGCCGCCTCTGCAAGGTACTTATCGAAAGTTCGCCCGCCTCCAAACCTAGGCGCGCAGCCTCCCAAAACAGCTTGTCTTTTTCCCTTGCAGGGGCAAATCCCGTGCTATCATCGCCGTCTGCACTGCCCAAATCAAAGGATTCTACCATTTCGTAGTTCACATTTTGGCTGGAACAAGCATGAGCTAGAGCCTCCACCTCAGAGTCCTTTAAAAAAGCCCCATGAATACGCACTGGCTCAGGTCTGTCGTTTGAACGGAACAGCATATCGCCTCTTCCAAGCAGTTTTTCTGCCCCAGTGCTGTCTAAAATCGTCTTAGAGTCTATATAGGAGGCTACCTTGAAGCTTATTCGAGAGGGCAAATTAGCCTTTATCACGCCCGTTATCACATTTACCGAGGGTCTTTGGGTGGCCAAAACCAAATGAATGCCTACGGCTCTGGCTTTCTGCGCTATGCGGGCAATGCTGGTTTCTATTTCTTTGCCGGCAGTCATCATCAAATCTGCCAGCTCGTCTATTACCACAACTATAAAAGGCATAAGCTTTCGGTCTTCTTCCGGAACTTCCTCATCAAGCTCGGAGGCATTGAATTTATCGTTAAAGCCTTCAATATTCCTAACGCGAGCGCTTGCCAAAACTACGTAGCGTCTGTCCATTTCCACGCAAAGCCATTTTAGAGCTTGCACTGCTACCTCTGGCGAAGTTATAACAGGGTGCAAAAGGTGAGGAATATCCTTGTACATTGCAAGTTCCACAACCTTTGGGTCAACCAAAATCAAGCGAACTTCATCGGGCGTTTTGCTGAACAGAATGCTTGCCAAAAGAACATTTATGCAAACGGACTTTCCGGCTCCAGTCTGCCCGGCAATCAGCAAGTGAGGGGTCTTTGTCAAATCCGTCACAAAGGCATCGCCCATTACATCTTTGCCAAGCACCACTTGAATTTTCTTTGGGTCTTTCACAAATCTGGACGAATCCAGAATTTCCCGGCAATAAACCGTTTGAGGCTTTCTGTTCGGCAATTCCACGCCCACAGCAGATTTGCCCGGTATTGAAGATATAACCCTTACAGAAGCGGCTTTGAGCATCAACGCCAAATCATCAGACAAATTCTCAAACTTTGAGACCTTCACCCCGGGACCCGGCTCTATTTCAAAGCGAGTTACCACAGGACCTGTCATAATGCTGGTCACCTTGCCTTTTACCTTAAAATTCCCCAGCTGGGATTCTATTTCTTCCCCAATCTGCTGAAGCTCTCCTTTGGTATAATCTATAGTCTGGTCCGGCACCAAATTCAAAATCTCCGAAGGAAGAGGAATGCGATATTCATCGTATTTAACGGGGTCGCTAACACTTTCGCTTAGTTGAGAGTTGAGAGTTGAGAGTTGAGAGTTATCTTCGCTTAGCGTTTCGGTTTTTGAAGTATCGCAAAACTCTTCACTCTCAACTCTCAACTCTTCACTGCTGTCCGCTCTGAGTTCTTTCTCAAGCAAACCCTCTATCCTAAGCTCTCTGCCTTTTTCGTCTTCCCATTCGTTTATGTCTTTTACGCGCTTATAATCAGCAAGCTCGTCGCGCAGGCGGCGAATTTCGCGAGGGTCGGAGGTTATGGCTAGCTGGCGGTTTATCTCATCTATTACGTCTGTGGCATAGCCTTCGTTTGAAGGTTCTGGTTTGAATGGGTCTTTGTGCAAGGTTGGCTCTTTTTTTTCTAGCTTGCCGAATGGCGAGCCTTTTGCAGGCTTAACTTCGCCTAGCCGCACGGCAACAAAATCGCCGGTTTCATGCACTTTTATATAGGTTGTGGGCTTTGGCATTTCTTTTGAAAATTCCAGTTTGTAAAGAAGGTTTTGAATGCCAAGCTTTGCATGCTTTGCGCCCGTAATCAAATGTTTTGGCCTTAGCCCAAAGCAGAGAGACGTCATAAAAACGCCAAGCCATGAACAGATTAAAAGCCCATCGGTATCTTGCCCAAAGATAGGAGGAAACACTTTTTTTACCAAAAACAAACCTATAAAACCCGCATATTCCCGCGGCACCATTCCAAAAACAAGCGGAATTCTTTTCAGAATATCTGGCATCATCACTGCAAGTATTATAGTTGAAAATACGTAAAGCAGCGCAAAACCCAAAGTATAATGGCCAAATGGAAGAATGCCTTCTCTTGGAGGGTTTAATATTTTTTTCAAGAAAAGCCAAAAGACAAATGAAAGGATAGCCATGAGCAAAAGCACAAGCGGAAAAGTGCCAAGCAAAGTGAGTTCAATATCCGCAAGTTTCGCGGCATAAGGCCCGAAAAGATTTCTGTTTACGCCAGGTTCAGCAAAAATATCTCCAATCAGAGAAAGCGCCGAAACAAGGAAAAGAACAGATAAAAAAACAGCTAAAAATATGATTTTTCCATTGCTGCTACCCTTTTCTTCGGGCATAGCAATGGTTTCGGTTCTAGCTTTTTTTTTTCTTCTTTGAATTGCTTTGGACATTACACCTTAAATTTAGCAATAGTCAGCTTAAGTTCTTCTGCAATTTTTGCCAAATCGCTTGAGCTTTGGTCAACTTGCGTTGCTCCCTGTGCGCTTTCTCTAGCTGCCTGGTTCATGCCGCCAATATTTTCGCTGACATTGGTTGCGCCCTTTGCCGCCTCGCCCGCATTTCTAGAAACATCGTTTGCGCCTCTTGCAACTTCGCCAATTGCGCTTGCCACTCTCTTTGCGCCCGTGTTTGCCTGAGCAACGTTGCTTGCTATTTCGTTGGAAGCTTTTGTTTGCTGTTCAACATGGCCGGCTATCGCTTCTACGCTGTGATTTATTTTGATAATAATATCGCTAACATCATTGATAACATGAACCGCATCGTTGGTGCCTTGCTGAATGCCTTCTATTCTGCGCGCTATATCGTCTGCGCTCTGGGCAGATTGATTTGCCAATTCCTTGATTTCTCCAGCCACAACAGCAAAGCCTTTGCCAGCTTCTCCTGCGCTTGCAGCTTCAATAGTTGCATTCAATGCCAAAAGATTTGTTTTGTCTGCAATTTTCTTGATAACATCGGTTACCTGCCCTATTTCCTTAGCGGCATTTCCAAGCCTGTTCATCACGGAAGTTGCTTCATTTGATTTTTCAGTAGCATCGCCTGCAACTTTGCGAGCATCGCCGGCATTGCTGGCTATTTGGCTAATGCTTGCGCTCATTTCTTCTATTGCGCTTGCAATGGTGTTCATGTTCGTGGACATTTGCTCTGCCGCGCCAGCTACCTCGTTTGCATTAACCGAAGCTTGTTCTGCGCCGCTTGCCATTGCATTTATGTTCACCGCCATTTGCTCCGTGGTGCTAGCAACGGAATTGCTTTGGTTAACAGTTTCTTCTGCGCCGCTGGCAAGCTCTCTGCTAACGGCGGATAATTCTTCAGATGCGCCTGCCAAAGTTTCTGAGTTCACTCTCAAACTTTTCAAAATGCCCTGCAAATTTATAAAGAACTTGTCAATATTTACAGCCATGATCCCAAGCTCGTCTTTCTGCTCAACGCCTGTTCTAATAGTCATATCACCGCCTTCGCCTTTAGCAACGGCATCGCCAACTTTTTTGAGCGGGCTTGTGATGGCAAATGTCATATAAATGCCTATTCCTATGGCCAAAACAGTCATAAGCAAAAGCAAAACAGTGCTGATTATATTAGCTCTCGCCAAAGCAGCGTCATTTTTGGCATCATAATCCAAACCAGCTTTTATCTTTATTTCCGTGAATCTGCCAGCTTCTTTGGCTATTTGCTCAGCTACGGAAAACACTTCAGATGGAATCGCAGGGTTATCGTGATAGTCAAGTTCTGCAGTGCCATTCTCTATGCGACTCACCCAGTCTCTGGTAGTATTATAGTATCCGGTTACATTCTTGATTGTCGCATCAATTGTTTGTACCACTTCTTGGTCATTGTTAGCTGTTTTTTTCAGTTCTTCAAGAGCCGCTATTATTTGCCTAGACAAGTTTTCAACTCTCCGCAAAAACTCCGTGCGTTCCTCAGAATTTCGCGCAAGCGAAATTTTATACTCGTTTGATTCCATCTGACCTATCATGCCAACTATAGGGATAGCCTCACCCAGAGGCTTTGTCGCAAAATCATACATTTGCGAACCGTACTCATTCATATACCGCATTTCGCTGCTTTGGTACAAACCAACGCCAATTGAAATTGCGGCAATAATAATATAACTGGCGATTAGCTTAACGCCTACTTTAACGTTTTTCATGATAATACCTCCTATGTATTGAACTTAGTAATATAGTAAATCAGACTTTTACTATATTTTAACCCTAATGCTGCATGACAAAATTATAAATAGAAGCAAAAATTCGATATTACGCCTTGTTTTATTGGTTTTTTGCACGTTTTTCGCTGTTATTTTAATAGTGCTGTCTGCTATTTACGCAACTGCGCAAAATAAGTACAACCGCAAGCACTATGAAGTGGCTCTAAGAGCAGCTACCTATACAAAGTCAACGCAGCTGAGCGATTATTTTAAAGCGGACTTAACGCTTTTGCAGGCAATGAGCAATTCTCCCATAATAACCGCTTTTATGGCAAACCCCAGCGATGAAAGCATTCAAAGCTATTATTGGAAAGAATTTGACAGCTATAAAAAATTGCTCAGCAACAACAGAAAAGTATTCTTTGTGAACGAGGCGGAGAAAAATTTTTATTTTGACACGGCTTACGCATATATTGTGGACGATAAATCCCCTGATTCATACTGGTATGACTCAACTTTGAACAGGACAAATGCTTACAATTTCAATGTAAACTTCAATCCGGATTTAAATGCAACCATGATTTGGATTAACTTTCCTGTTTTTAACGAAGGCAAATCGGTTGGAATGATAGGTTTGGGAGTTGATATAGACAGCTTTGCAGAAGAGATAGAAAAAAGTTTAAACAATGTAAGCTACATAATATTCAATGAGCGCGGCGAGCTAATGCTTCATAAAAATCGTGAATTTATTAAAAGCAAAAGCAACATCAATTCCGTTTTGCCAGAAAATCTTGTTAATAAATTTTTGGAACTTTCAAAAAACAACAATGCGGAATATAACGAAAAAGAGAAAAATGAAGAAAAGCATGGCTTGTTTTTCAAAGACGATGCCGCATATATGATAAGCAAACTGCCGTTTATGTCTTGCTATCTTTTGGTCAGCACAAAAACTCATTTTTCGGTGGGATTTGGAAAACTTTATTTTATTTTTACCGTGATGGTTTTGAGCATACTTCTTGTATTTTTGATTGTTTTGTATCATTTTATAAAGAAAATATTAAGCCCTTTGTTTTATTTCAACAATTTAACAAAAACAGTTCTGAAAGAAGCGCCGGTTCATATTGCTATTTTTGATGGCAAAGGGAGAACTGCGCTCATAAGCCGCTATATGAGCGATTTGCTGAGCAAGGGTGATATTTTGAAAGAGTTCAGAGATAAAAAAGGGTTTCTTGATGTGTCAAAGGAATTTAAAATGAACGATGGAAAAAACAATTATTTCAGAATAGTCAAAATGGATATTGAGCAAGAAGCAAGCGATGGCGAAGAGCAAAGTTCAATTGTTTACTTATCTGATGTTAGCGAGCAGATGTATTTGGCAAATACCGATTCTCTAACAAGCATTGCCAACAAAAGATATTTCAGCGAAAGAGCAAGCACGGAGTTTAACAATAGCCTTAGGGATAAAAAGCCTTTGGCATTCCTTATGATTGATATAGACCATTTCAAAAAATTCAACGACACATTCGGGCATTTGGCAGGCGATATTGTATTAAGGGAAATCGCGGAAATTTTAAACAAAATGATAGAGCGCAGAACGGATTTGCTTGGCAGAGTTGGCGGCGAAGAATTTGCAATCATGCTCCACGACACTGATTTGGAAGGCGCTAAAATAGTGGCTAACAGAATTTGCTCTGCTATTGAAAGAAACGATTTTTATTTGAAGGACTTCAAAATCTCAATCCAAATTACCGTAAGCATAGGCGTTTATTCTGCCATTCCGCACCACACCGAAGATTTTAAAATATTCCTAGGCGAAGCCGACAAAAAACTCTACGAAGCCAAAAGCCTCGGCAGGAACATGGTGTGTTATTAGCCTTAAAAACTACATATTCTCTATCGAAAGCAGCTTGAAATTCACTTTGTAATTTTCCAGATGTTTTTGCAAAATGCTTGCTTTAGCTTTCAGTTTTGATTCGTTCAGCTTGTTTTTATTTTTCTTGATTTCCGCTATGGTTGCCGTTTTGCTAAAATCGTTTATTGCAAGCAAATCAATTTCATTTTCGCCTTTATTGTCCCAGTAATTTCCGATTTTTGTAAAATCCTGCTCTTCTGAAAATTTTTCTCTGAAAAATTTTTCCAACAATAAACCGCTATACTGCTCATAGTTTTTTGAAATATAGGATTTCAGCAATTTATGCTTGCCCATTTCTATCAAGGTTTGATTAGGATAGATAAATCGGAACCAAAATCTCAAAAAATTATCTTGTATGCGAAACTTTGCATTACGGCTTTCTGGCTTTGAAAACATTGGTTTGTTTTTCTCTATCAAGGAATATTCTTTTTCCAAATTCACCAAATAGGCTCCAGTATTTTTCCCTATAACGGAATCTATTTCGCTCTGAGAGTTTTTGCCGGCAGCAATCAATTGCAAAATGGAAAAATAAACGCCATAATCCTTGCCAAATTCCGATATCAGCAAATCTTTTCCATCATTTAAAAAAGGAGATTCCGAGCGAACAACAAAATCTAGCATTTTATCTTTTGTTGTTGCTTTTGCATCCATTAGCAAAGATATATATTGCGGAACTCCGCCTGTAATGGAGTAAAGAAACAGCAAATCTTCTTTTGAATATTTTGGATTGTATTTTTTCAATATTTGTTTTTGTACTGCAATAGCAAAAGGCTTTATTATTAATTTTGAAGTTAGCCTGCCAAATAGAGGTTCTTTTTTATTTTCAAAAATCTTTGTCATTAAAGAGTAAATTGAACCGCAAACTATAAAGTTCAGCTTTATATTGTCTTTGTGCTTATCCCATAGCTCCTGTATTTGGCTGAAAATCGCCTTGTTTATATTTTCAAATTCTTGAAACTCGTCTATTACCAAAGTATAATGAGCGGTTTTTGCAAAAAGCAAAAGTTGCTCAAATAAATCTCTGAAATTCGTTATTTCTCCGAATATGTTTATGCCTATAGCGGCGGCTTGTTTTTGAAACTGCCTGCATAAAACAGATTCGCTGCTTCTAGACACAAATAGATAGAGAAATTTTTGTTTTTGAATGTATTTCAGCAAAAGCTTTGTTTTGCCTATGCGACGGCGGCCAATCAGCACCGTGAAACACGCAGTTTTTCTAGACTGCTTGGCTATTCTGTTCAGAGCATTCAGCTCTGTTTTTCTGTCAAAAAAAAGCATAATTTAATGGCCATTAAGTTAATCATCATTAAATTAGAAAAAGCAATTCCCGTTCTCTCATTATTTTGCGTTCGTTTTTGTTGCGGTGTTCGTAGCCGCATAAATGCAAAAGGCCGTGTATTAGCACGCGTTTCAGTTCTTTGTAGTATGTGTTGCCGTAAAGGGGGGCTTGTTTTTTTACTTGGCCTTTGGCTATGTAAATTTCGCCAAGAAGCTCAGGCTCGTTCCAGGCAAAAGAAAGAACATCGGTTGTGCGGTCTAGCTTGCGGTATTTTTTATTTAATTCTCTTTGCTTAATATCATCGCAGAGAATGATGTTTGCAGACACATTCTTTTTTTCTTTTTTCAATAAAGCCTCGGCTATAGGCTTAAAACGTTTTTGCCATGGAAATTTTTTTGATACGGTTGAAAAAAAATTACAACTCATACCATTTTTTAAACACTCCCATAATCTGCTCGGCCTGCGTTTTGCCGCTAACATTGAATTTGCTGCGTTGCTTGTACACACCGCCGCTTTTCTGATAGCGTCTAAGCGTCACTTTGTTTTCGCCAAAGTTGCCGTCTCGGCCTTTTTCTTGATAAAGAAAGGCGATGGTAGCCCAAGCGCCTTTTGAAAGGTATTCCTTAGCAAGTTCCTTGACAATCACTTCGCCGTTCTCATCCACTTGCTCTACTGTAGGTTCTATATTTTCTGTATCCATGAGAGGAATGTAGAAAATGCTCTAACATCCCACTACGGTTATCTTCTTCTTTCGTGAAATTATTCAAAGTAAAATTTTCCGTCACAATGTTAAAGGGGCTTGCGCTGCCGAGAGTGGCGGATTCCGGTCTTATGCTGGCTTTGTAGTCGCGTATGTTCCGCATTCCAACAAGAGCTACGCTGTGGACAAAGGGAACATCAGGCCTGTTTATGAAACCGTTTCGCAACTGCCTTAAAAAAGTGATTAAAGCACCGTTGCTTAGGCAATCGGCTTCGTCGAAAAATATAATCAAGGGCTTGTCTAATGTTCTGCAATAAGCAGTAAGCGAAGTTCTCAATACATTGGCAACATCGCTGTAATCAGCGTTTTCGGCAAAATTGCCTGGCATGCCATAATCGCTAAGGGCAGCTTTTATGCTTTTGACAACTACAGGAATGCCAACTGTAGGCTCTGAAAATTCTTGCCCCGCTTCCAATGAACAATATAAAGCATAATACTTGTTCTCTACATTTATTTTGCGAACTAATTCTTTCAGCAAAGTGGTTTTACCGCTCTGCCGCGCGGCGTGGATTACGAAGTAATGCTCTTGTTCTATTAAATTGGTCAATCCTTTGCCTATATTGCGCAAAGGGTCGAGCATATAATGCTTGCCAAGGCTACAGGGACCGGCTACATTGAAGAATTTTTTGGACATTGATGGTAATATAGAAAACATCCCTAGCAAGGTTCCATCAATAAGTCATACTTGAAGTTAATTAATGCTCGCACTCAGCGTTATTCCTATGTCCCTCGCACCATTTCTTTGTTTCTCTATCCAAAATCACAGATTTTTTGCCATTCATTTTTGAGAAAAGAACCAATGCAAATCCGCAGTCAGGGTATTCTTGTACAGGGAAATCTCTATGTTCACACCAAGTTATAAATTCTTCTTCGGAGAGAATTTCTCTTAAATCTTCAATAGGAAGATTGTCCCATCTTAAATCGCCCAAGAAATATTTTTGCACCAAACTATCCTTTTCTAAAAAATACCCATTAATTATACCAACATGGTCTTCAAAAAATAACCTGCATTTCCAGCCGTCTATCTCCTTATCTTTGCAAATAATTTCTCGCCAAATATTTGAATCCCAAAACTCTATGCACCGGCGGTCAACTCTCCATTCTTCCAAGTCTGTATCCCTATCTAACCTGTTGCAGTAATTGTATTGAGCATCGTGATAGGAATAAGTCTTGATATTTGCGCTTGGATCTGGCATAATATTTACCGTAAAAGTATCAACCAGCATTCCTGCGAAAACTCCGGCACCGCCTTCAATATTGTAAACCGCCTCAACGCGGCTATCATTTACACCGTTCAAGTATGAATCTCGATATTTAACATAGTCATTGGTGGTGGCATAAAAAAGCAGATCGAATGTCCCCCGCGCCGGCATACTCATGCCTATAACAGGAATGCTATCCAATTCATTTTGCGAACCTGCTATTTCCATATTGCGGACAAAAAACACTTGATCTCTGTCTCCGAATTTTGCCAATATCGTTGCGATTTGCGTGGAATCTTCGCCTACGAATTGACTGGCCAACTTTGTCATGGTATTTTCGCCCCAATGAATTTTATTGTTGAAAACCATTGAAACCAAAACTCCAGCAACATCGTTGCTGTATTCAGGAACATAATAATGCGCTCTCATATCAAGGGGAGCAGGTAAAAATAAAACGCGTTCTTTTTCTTTATAAGGCTTGCCCATTAGGTCGTAAGCTCTCACGATTTTAAACTTTTCTGGTATGGCGGTTTTTGCATAAAAGCTGCTTGTAACTTCTTTTCCTACGCTATCCCATTTTATTGCAGCTTCCAATTCGTAGCCTTCACCTGCTATTGCCAATAAATCGCCAGGGCCAAAAAAGCAATTTGGTTTGTAAATGTTTGGGCTTAAAATAAACGAAG
>WRMM01000003.1 GCA_009777135.1 Candidatus Fibrimonadales bacterium | reverse complement strand
CTTCATTAAACTTGTATTGCCTACTGCATGAGTGCCGCCGCCTGAATTTCCTTTGTGCCATGCAAACTCGTCAATATCGTTGCCGCCGCTGTACATATTGTATCCGCTGTTTTTATGGCCACCGCGAGCAGCGTATTCCCACTGTGCTTCGGTGGGAAGCGTACCGCCTTTGATGGTTGCAAAATTCATGGCTTCTTGCCATGTTACGTTTACCACTGGGTGATTTTCATGCCCTGCCGGAAATTCCTTGTTTGGAAAAACTTTTGCAAATTCCCTGTTTGTAATGGGATATTTGCTTATGCAAAAAGACTCTGTTAATGTTACTTCGCGTTGAATTTCATCAATATAACGGCCTTCTTCGTCAAAGGGGCTTCCCATTGTAAAAACTCCATTTTCAACGGGAAGACACACGCTTACAATGTCATTTATTTTTTCGTCTCCCTCATCAATATGAAGTTCTTCAATTACTATTGTAACTTCCATAAAATCGCCGCAGGATAAAAGCAGCATGCAAAATATTAAAAGCAATTTTTTCATTTCATTCTCCCTGTGAATGTGTATCCCAAGCCTATAGACCATACTACTCCAACCCCATCTTCTTTGTAGATTTCATAGTGATTTCTGTCATAGCGAGCAACATCGCTTTTATGCCCAAAAACAACCTTGTTTACAAGGTCTATATTGCTGTTTTTGCCTACTCGGAGTTTCCAAAAAACTCCGCCAAAAGCCCTATTTTCTCCCCATTCGGTTCGCAATAGTTTGCCTTTTTCGTTTTCAATTTTGTATTTCAAATCCGTGTGATGGTAGCCGCCAGAAATACCCACGGTATTTTTCATGTATTCAGATTTAATTTCATAACCTAAATTCAGCCAACCGCCAATATAATGTCCGCCAACGCCAAAGTCTATGGATGCAACAAATCCATTGTTGTAAATTTTTCCTAATTCCAGATTTAAGCCCACAGTTGATATTTCGCCAGATACAAGCAAAAACTCTGGCCGAAACATAAAGAAGAAACAACTAAGCGATGAATCAGATTGGGTTTCTGGAACAACTATTAAAGTAGTCTGCACAGTATCGGGCGGGGGAGTCAATTCTGTAAATTTTGGTTCAGCCTTCATAGTTTCCGCTGCTTGCGTAAGCTTTTCCATAAGCACGTCTGAATTTGGATGTTCCTTGATTATCAATTCTACCCTGCGGTTTTTAGCGCGGCCTTCTGCAGTTGCATTGCTAGCCACAGGCTTGTCGAAAGCAACGCCTATTGCGTCAAGGTGATCTTTAGGGACTCCGTGTTCAATTAAGAAACTCATCACATTTAGCGCGCGCGCTGTGGATATTCTCAAATTGACCGCCCTTGTCCCAATGCTGTCGGAATGTCCTTCTATTAGAGCATCAAGTTCTTCGTGCTCAATAAGGATATTAGCAAGCTCTATCAATTTTGGCTTATTGGACGTAGACAAAGTTGCTTTGTTAAATTCAAAGAATATATCTCCGTTCATAGAAACTATTATGCCGCGCTCATCGCGATTAACGCTTACAGCTGCGGAGGCTAGCGTTGCTGAAAGCAACACTAATAACGGTAGCAATAATTTTTTCATTATTTTCTAACTCCTATTTTGCTTGAATATCTGTGTATTTTGCCGTTCTCATCTATGGCGGTTGTAACTATAAAATACATTCCCTTGGCAATATTCCAAGTAATTTTTTCTCCATTCATTACATTTGATCTCCTAAATACAATATTTCCTTTGATGTCATACACTGCAATATCTGTTTTTGCCATATTTGGAGCAACCATGGAAAATTTTGCCATGCCTTCTTTATTTTCAACGGCAAAAATAGGTTCTCTTATTGTTCTGAATATTACTTCTACTGGTTCAGAAGCAAAGAAATTATCCGTTTCTTTTTTGCGGATTAATATTGTGTATTCCCAGTTTGAGTTTAGCTGGCCAAAGTCTGGCGTGCATTTCCAAGTTTGACCGTGGTCTATGCTGTATTCCCATTCGCAGTCATTTTTTTGGTATTTGGCAATATCAGTTATGCCAAGCGCAATGGAACTTTCTGTATTTGGGATTTCCACTAAATCTGACAAGTCGGGTGGGTCTTGCTTTGCTTTTTCCACTATTAGCGTATAGACTATGCTTGACTTTCTATATTTGCCTGAAACAGTGGCTGCGACTGCTATGATTGCAGTTTCGCCAGCGCCAAGTATGGTTACCTCGCCTGTATTTGGGTTCACCGTTGCAATTGTGGTATCGTTGCTTGAATATGTTATTGCTCCGCCATCGGCAGGTAAATTAATCACCGAGTTTGTAAAGGAAACGTCGCCATAGGCTTTGTTTATGGGGTTTCTAACAAACGCTATGTTTTGTTCAGCAGGGTAAATGGTAAAGGTAGCATACTTGCTTCCGAGATAAGTGCCATTTTCATAGATTGCGGTTACGGTGTAGCTTCCCGCTCCAAAAGGCTTTTCGTTTTGGAGCATGCCATCTACAGTTGTGTAGGTATATGTCCAATAATCTTCATCGTCGTCGTAGGTTTCTATGGTTGCTTTTTTATATTCTTGCTCTTGACCGTTATAACTTGCGCTGCCAGACTCAAAAGCAATGTTGCTGCTAACATTGGTATAGCCGTTGCCGCTAACGGATTTAACTGGAACGGTAATGGTAAAATCTTCGTAATTTCTGCTCTCTATCGTTACTATGATAGTAGCGTTTCCAGCATCCGTAACGTTTATCAGCATCAAACCATTCTCTATATCTTCAATATATGGAGAAAATCCTCCTGCAGTTTCTAAGCTAATTTTTGGGTAGTTTATTGTGCCATAATTGCCAACAACAACTGGAAGGAAGGAATCTAAATTTATTGTTTGTTCCCCCGCTTCAAAAAAAATCAGCTCTGCTGTGGTTATATTGCTTGGCGCAGTTGCTTTAACAATCTCTCCATCATTGAATTTTGGCTGTTCGCTTGGCGCATTATATTTCCATGCATCATTGCCAGCTATGCCATAGTCTAATGCAATAATAGGAATGTCTTTTGCAACGTCTGCGTTTTTGAAAGTTGCCGTGCCGTAAACAACGCTTGCTATATCACCGCTAATCACGCCGCTCAATGCCGGGTGGGCAGAAATATATGCGGTTACTTTGCCATCATAAGGTTTGGTTTGAACAGAGGCGGTTCTCCATGACAAACTTTTTTTCTCTATGGTAAAATGCTCTGTTTTGCTGCCATAATGGCTTTCGTCTTGATAAACCACTGTTACGGTATATTCGCCTGGGTTGGCAGGCTTTTCTTTTGTTGGCCCGTAGTGTGAGCCGTCTCCCATTATTCCCTCGTATGTTGTTCCCTCATATATATAGCTAACTTTATCAAAATCAGTAACGGGATTTCCGTCCACCTTTACAGCAGGGTCGCTATATTCTTCTCCGTAGGTGATATCTGGCAAATCTATGGTTATATCAACGGAAATTTTGCTGCTTACTGTTAGCGTTCCGGTTTTGTACATAATCTCATAATTATTAGCTGTGGCACCGCTTGGCGTTACTATAAATTTACCCTCCGTTGAATTGTTGAATGGAAGGTCTAATGCAAATTTAAGTTCCGAAGCATTAATTGCTGTTTCTTTTGTATCTTCGTTCATTAATACCGTTAAGGCGTAGAAATACGAGGCCGGCTCGGGGCTGCCAACGTAAATGGTTGTGTCAATTACGCGCAGGGTTAGCGGTGCTTTGTTTACTGTAAAACTAACATCAAAACTCTCTGAAATATTGTATTGGCCAGACACAGTTACCGTTGCCGTGTATGTGCCTACGCTCAAGTTTTTTTTGGGTGCAATTTGGAAGGTTGCAGTTTCATTCATTGCAGCGATGCCTAAAGCTGCATCGTTGTTTAGAATTTCAAAGTTGCCGTTGTTGAATGCAACAGTTAAATTGCCTGTTGCATAGCCTCCTGTGTTTGTTACCGTTACGGTTTGTACCTGCGCTGCATAGCCATAATTGGCAGCGGCAAAATTGTAAGTCCCTGTTTCTGAGAGCGATATGCTGTATCTTCCCCATATAACACGGTTGCCATTTTTTACGCCGAAAAGCGTTCCATCTTTGCTGGCAAAAGCTTTTGCTGTGGTTTCATTTAAATCGGCAAACGCGCCTGTAACATTGTTTCCGGGGGCTAAATCTGCTGCAGTGTAACCTTCAATTGTAACCAATGCATTTTCCTCAAAATTACCTTCAATGAACAGTCTTTGAGAAAGTTCGCCTGTTGCAAAAATACCGTCTTTAATAATGGGCTTGCCAGAAAAATAGATGCGCGATGTTTGATTTACATAAACGCCGGAGCCTTTGTAAAGCGTTCCGACAGCCGTGTTATCTTCGATAGTTCCACCGCTCATGGTGAACCTGCTGGTGTTGGCTAGATACACGCCACCGCCACCGCGAGGAACATTTGTCCCTGTTTGCTGATTATTGCTGATGGTGCCGCCTTCCATTTCAAACAAAGCGTCTGACACATAAACACCGCCGGCACCGTTGTTTGAGCCACCCATTGCGCTGTTGGTATTTCCGGTAATAATACCATCTTTCATAATAAATTTACTTTGGTTATCGGTGGGAGCGGTAGGCAAGCTATAAACAAGCACTGCGCCGGCGCCGCCTATAATGCCGCTTCCTGAGAAGGTGTTGTTGTTAATTTCTCCGCCATTCATAATGAATACGCCGCCGTTATTCACGCTAACACCACCGGCTCTTCTGGTGCCATCACCGCTGTTGTTCACATTTCCTGTGATAGTGCCGCCATTCATCACGAACTCCCCTTCGTTAAGCACAACCGGATAAGTAGTTGCGCTTCGTCCTTTCAAGGTTATGCCTTCTTCCAGCGTAAGCGAAGCTCCTGCATTTACGGTAAACATTGCGCCTGCAGAAGAAGACAATTCTATGGCATATTCTTTGCCATCTTCTGAAGAAAGCGTAATATTTACACCGCTTGCTATGGTGTAAGGGTCTATAATTTGGTTTTCGGAGAGCTTGATGCCATAGCTCCCTGGGTAAATAATACCTTTGAGAGTTTCGTTTACGGTTGAGCTGGCTACTGCTAATACGCTAATAAACAGTGTAAAAAACGCTGTTTTGGCAAAATAAAGGTATTTATTCATAAAATGAGTTCCTTGTGTTTTTACGTTATAGGATTAATATAGTAAACGTTGATTAAGTCAATGCTGGGGAGTAATCAGCGTTTACTATATTACCTTCCATGCAATTACCGAAGTATAAAAAGAAAAAGCGGGTGAAATTAAAAAAATGCCAAGAACCAGGCTGCGGCCGTGAGTTTTGGGGGCATCCTATAGCCAAATATTGCGAGCTGCACAGAGATATAAAGGCTCGGCAAAAGCCTAAAAAGGCTTTGGATAGCCTTGAGGCGCGCAATATGTTTTTTAAACATGGCTACAGCGAACCTGTTGAAGTTCATTTCAAATGCTGCCTAGACGGATGCGAGAACACTTTTCCGGTAAAAATGTTTCCAAAACAATTTATATATCCACGTTTTTGCCTAAAACACAGAAACGACTTCAAAAGAAGCAATTATGTCAGAATGCTAAAGAAAAAGACCGGCAGCTTTTTACCATCTGAATAAAACACAACCCCAATTCATGCCACCGCCTATGGCTGGCATAGCAAGCAGCATGCCAGGTTTCAAACGACCTTGCAGCTCTGCCTCGTAAAGCGCAATTGGAATGGAGGCAGAAGAGGTGTTTCCGTATTTTTCAACATTTGCCACAACCTTTTCAGTTGAAAGGCCAAGGGTTTTGCCAACGGATTGTATAATGCGAATATTTGCCTGATGCGGAACAAAAAGGTCTATGTCATTGAGCGAAAGCCCCGCATTTTCCAAAGCTTTTTGAGTTATGTTTGCAAGTTCGGTAACGGCAAGTTTGTAAACAGCGGTGCCTTCCATTCTCAAAAAAGAATCTTTTGCGCCAAGCGGGTTCATATAAAGTATGTTGGTTAAATTTCCATCGGCGGCAAGAGCCGCGCCTGCAAAACCGCGATTGCTGTCTTCGCTTGAAGAAAGCAGAATTGCGCCCGCTCCGTCTCCAAAAAGAACGCAGGATCCGCGGTCGCTCCAATCCAGAATGCGGGAGCAAATTTCCGCGCCAATAACCAATATGTTTTTTGCCTGCCCAGAGCGAATCATAAGAGCCGCCGTGTTAAGAGCAGGAGGAATAAAACCGCAAGCAGCGGTAATATCAAAAGCAAAAGCTCTGCCGCAGCCAAGCTTTGCCTGTATGTAGCAGGCCATGGCAGGGAACTGCTTATCGGGAGACATTGTGCCTGCAATAATTCCATCTATTTCAGTTGGCGAAATGCCGGCTTTTTCAATTGCGTTTTTTGCCGCAAAATAACCAATATCGGCAGTGAGAATATTATCGTTTTGCAATATACGTCTCTCGGCAATACCAGAGCGGCTCTTTATCCATTCATCGCTTGTGTCAAGCCCTTTGGATTTTGCAAGCTCATCGTTGCTTACAATAAGTTCCGGTAAATATACGCCGATGGATTTTATGATTGCGTTCATACATTTCCTCAATGGAGCTGTTAAGAATTCCCTTTTATTGCAGATAATTTTTCTGCGATTTTTGCAGGAACGCCAGCTTTTGCAAATTTGCAGGCAGTGAACAGAGAATGGCGAATTGCAATGCAATCGGCTCTGCCATGGGTTATTATGCCCACGCCGTTAAGGCCAAGAAGCAAGCCGCCGCCGTGATTTCTGTAATCCCATAGCCGGTCAAATTCTTTGGCTTTTTCGGTTTTTACCTCGCCGAATACATCATGCGCAAGTTCGAAAAAACCTTCCATGAGTTTTAATATCACATTGCCGGCATAGCCGGGCGCAACCGCAACATCCGCATGGCCCTTGATAAAATCCCTGCCTTCAACATTGCCTATAAAGTTGAGCGGAGCCTGTTTTAGAAGCTGATGAGCCTCTTGCAAAACTTCTGTGCCCTTTTTTTCTTCTTCGCCCATATTTATCAAGCCGACCTTTGGATTTTCGTAGCCCATAACAGCCTCTGCATAAACAGAGCCGCAAAGAGCGAAGTCAACAAGATGGGGCGCTTTTTCGTCCACATTCGCTCCGCAGTCCAAAAGAATTGCTTGGCGTTTGGCTGTTGGCACTGCGCAGGCTATCGCTGGCCTTGCTATATTTGCCACGCGGCCTAAAATCATAAGGCATGCGGCCATCATTGCGCCAGAGTTTCCTGCGCTTATGCTTGCTGCCGCAATTCCCTGCTTTTGCAAACCAACGCAGGTAACAAGCCCAGACTTGGGTTTTGTTTTCAAAACCTGAGTGGGAGCCTCATCCATAGCTACAAGGTCTGGAGCATCTATAACGGTTATTGCGTCGCCGGAATAATTGTTCTTTTTCAATTTTTCCTTAACTGCAGCTTCGGGGCCGCACAGCAAAATATCAAAATCGCGCGCCGAGTCGTTTGCGGCTAAAACAGCGCCTTTAACAATCTGCTCAGGAGCGAAGTCCCCGCCCATCGCATCCAGAGCTATTTTAATGCTATGCACCCTCTTCTACCTTTAAGCGTTTGATGCCGTTATAGTAACCGCACTCCTCACAAATTCTGTGGGGGCGTTTGATAGCGCCGCATTGCTCGCATTTTGCCATAGCGGGAACTTCCAGTCTATAGGAACTGCTGCGGCGTTTGTCGCGGCGCGCATTGGTGGTTTTTCGTTTAGGAACAGCCATTTGTTCTCCTGTTAAATCTCTTCCTTTGCCGGCGCTATAGGCTCTTGGAGTATAACCAGTTGCCGCACGGTTTCGGTCAAATCTACTTCATTTTGGTTGGCGGGCACTTTGATTTTGAAAAAATCATCGTTTCCGTCATCCTCTTCTTGCTGCGTTAAACCTTGTTCTTGAAGCACCAGAGCGTCCACTTCTATTTCAAAAGGCCGCTCAAATAGCTCCAGAGTTCTGGCGCACGCAAATTCCTGCGAACCCTTTACTGTTCCTTTAACAGCAAAGCCGCCTTTTTCTCTGGAAACAACAAAACTACAGTTCAAGGGACCCTTCAACCGCAGCTCCCTGAACAAAGTCGGTTTTTCGCCCTCCAAAAGCGAAAAAGTCTGTTCAGGCACGTTATTAACGAGGCGTATTCGCAATGTTTGTAAAATATAGAAAAAAAATCCCCTGCCGTCAAGTTTTTTCTGTTTTTTTCTGTTTTTAGCCCCAAGCTTTTGAGTTAATCTACCTCACGCACCGCAGCGAAAATAAAAATTCCAAGCCCTTATCGTCTTTGCCGCGTCTCACGGAAATAGTGCCCTCATGGAAAAGCACGGAATTTTTCACTATGGAAAGCCCCAAGCCAGAACCGCCTGTATTGCGGGTGCGGCCATCGTGCACTCGGTAAAAACGTTCAAACAAGCGGCTTAAATGCTGGTCTTCTTCAATGCCGTTCCCATTGTCTCCAAAAATAAAATACGCTTTGCCAGCCTTGACTTCATACATTTTTACAAAAATATCAATATCCGTTCCTGCATGGCGAATCACGTTTTCTATTAAATTGCGAAAAATTGAATAAAGCAAATTTTGATTGCCCGAAATTATAACATTTTCGGGAACATTGCTGGCAAACCTTATGTTTTTCTCCTGCAAAGCCACAGAAGTATCTTCATGCGCATTTTTAATCACCTGAGAAATATTCACCCTTTCCGATACAAGAGACTGCGCCTTTGCATCTATCTTTGTAAGCAAACTCATATCAGAAATCAATTCCGACAAAACCTGCGTTTGAGAAAAAGCCCTCTGCAAAAATTCCTGTTTTTTTTCTTCGTTAACATTATTATTCAGCAAAATTTCCAAAAATCCTCTAATGCTTGTCACCGGAGTTCGCAATTCGTGCGCTATGTTCCCTGTCATTTCTTGCTTTAAACGCCTGGTATTCTCCCTAGCGGTCACATCTATCAAAATCATTTCAAAACTTCTGTCTTCAAACACATTCATGCGAAGCTGAAAATCGCTGCCTTGCCTGCTCACGCACGTTTCATAATAATCCTCATTTATGCACTGATTTAAAAACATAATCATAGGATTGAAAAAATGCTCGTCAAGCGATATTTCTTTGCCAATGGTCAGAGAATCATTGGAAATAATATTGAAATACTGCAAAAAAAGCCCGTTGTAAAAAGCCACGGTTCTATCTGCATTAAAAAAGCAAACTCCCTCAGCGGAAGCCTGAACATGCAGCAGCAGTTTTTCTTTTTCTTTGACCAAACGTTTTTCATTTTCTTTTAAAAGTTTTTCTCCATTTTTGATTTTGCGTAAGGAATCTGCAATATTTTCGCATATCTCGCCGAATTCATCTTCCGAGAATTTTGGGATAGCCACTTCGTCTATTTCAAGAATTTTAGAAAAATTCCTTAACCTGTTCACTGTTTTTCCAAAATATTTTCCCACATATAAAATCAACGCCAGCCCCATTAAAAAAACAAATATAACAAAGAAAAGAAACTCGTTGTTTGTTTTCAGCAAAACCTTAACATGCTCATCATAAGGCAAAGCCACCCGCACAATTTTATTGTCAAAATTTTTTGCATAATAAAGATACGGATTTTTATTTGACGCAGATTCTCTTATGGAAGAACAAACGCCATCTTTTAAAGTAGCTTTCATTTCTTGTCTATCCAAATGATTCTCCAAATCAAAATGCTCAACAACGTTATCGTAATGGACATTGCCGCTTTTGTCCATTAAGGTTATTCTTAAATTTTCTGGCAATAATTCAATTGAAGAAAAATCCTTTGCTATAAGCTCCGCATAAGTTTCCAGTTTTTTTTCCAAAGCATATTTTTTAAGCTCACGTGCGCGATGCTGCTCAAAAATTGCAATGCCAAGCGTGGAAACGGCAAATATCAGCAAAAAACTGAAAATTAATTTTTGTTGAAATTTTTTTGTCATGGCTCTGAAGTATTGAATTTATATCCAAAGCCGGTGCGGTTAGAAATGTAATATGATTTATTGCCAAGTTTTTTTCTCAAGCGAGTTATATGAACATCAACCGTACGCTCGGTTATGTAAGGCGTATTTTGCCATATAATATCTATTATCTGCCTTCGCGAATATACCCTTGAAGGATTGGATGCAAGCAGAAACAGTATTTCAAACTCCGTTTTAGTGAGCGGCAATGCCGTTTCGTTTATTTTAGCTTCTTTTGCCAAGGTATCAATAGTCAATTCATCTATAACCAACTTATCTTCCTTAATCTCGGCTGCTTTCTCAATAGTTCTTTTCAGCACAGCCCTAACTCGCGCAGAAACCTCTTTCAAAGAAAATGGCTTTGATATATAATCGTCTGCGCCAACGGAAAATCCTGTGAGCATATCATTTTCGGTATCTTTTGCCGTGAGAAAAATAATGGGAATGTTGCAGCCTTCCTTGCGCAGCTTTTCTGCCATGCGAAAACCCGACATGCCTCCCATCATAACATCCAGCAAAATTAAATCATAAGCAGAAGAAAGTTTTTTCAAAGCCTCTTCCGCAGAAATGGCTGTAGCAACATCGTAGCCTTCATTCGCTAGATTAAAAGACAATATCTCGCAAATATCGTTTTCATCATCAACTATAAGGACTTTTTTTTTATTCCTGGGTTCCAACTTCACTCTCTGTTTCTAGTCTTGAAATTTTGTTCTTAGCCTTGCTATGTTTCAAAACCTTGGCATCAATATAGAAAACTATTTCTTCTACTATGTTGCAGCAGTGGTCACCAATGCGCTCAATTTTGCGCAAAGTCAAAAAAGTATTCAAAATAGACGATCCTTTAGCAGGTTCTTTTTGAATATATTCGGCAAGGTATCTTCTGCCGTCTTGATAAAGCTTATCAACTATATCATCTTTTTGCAGGATTTTTCCTGAAATTTTGGTATTTTCGGTTTCAAGAGCCACATAGCTATCAGAAAGCATTGAGATTACCGCATCAAACATGGCTTCTATTTTCAAATCATCTTTCACCGATTCCGGAACCAGATCGCTATTGTCTTCAATAACATGCCTTGCAATTCCGTCTGCAAAATCTGCAATGCGTTCCAGCGTTGCGCTTATTTTTATCATGGAAATTATCCATCGCAAATCCATAGCTACCGGCGTGAATAACGCTATGTAATTTTCGCTCCCTATATCTATGCTCAGTTCAAAGGAGTTAACGCTCTTTTCGCGAACAACTACCTCGTGGGCAAGCACAACATTGCCCGTTAAATAAGCCTGTTTGCACTTTTGCACCTGCGAAAGCACAAGCTTCCACATGCTGTTTATTTCTTCTTTGAGGGAAATTAATTCCTTTTCAGAGTTCTTAGGCATTATCCAAACCTCCCTGTGATGTAGTTTTGAGTTTGCTCTTTTGCCGGGTTCAAGAACATCTTTTTTGTGTCGCTGAATTCAATCAGTTCTCCCAGCATAAAAAATCCGGTGCTATCGCTGACTCTTGCTGCTTGCTGCATATTGTGAGTCACTATTACAATGGTATATTGAGTTTTCAAATCAAAAATCAAATCTTCGATTTTTGCCGTTGAAATTGGGTCAAGAGCAGAAGCAGGCTCATCCATCAGCAGAATATCGGGTTTAACCGCCAAAGCGCGCGCAATGCAAAGTCTCTGCTGCTGCCCGCCAGACAAATCATAAGCCGAGCGGTTCATTTTGTCTTTTACCTCATCCCACAAAGCTGCGGCTTTGAGCGACTCTTCAACGCGGTTGCGTATAAACTCCTTGTTCCCCATTCTATTCACGCGCAATCCATACGCAATGTTTTCAAAAATGGTTTTTGGAAAAGGATTGGGTTTTTGAAAAACCATGCCTATCTTTTTTCGCAATGTGTCCACATCAACGCCTTTTGCGTATATGTCTTCTCCATTAACAAGGCATTTGCCAGCCAGTTTTGTATCTGGAATCAAATCATTCATGCGGTTCAAAAGCCGCAGAAATGTTGATTTGCCGCAACCCGAAGGTCCTATGAATGCAGTTACGCTGTTTTTCGCAATGCCTAGAGAAACGTTTTTCAAAGCATGAAAATCGCTGTAATAAAAATCAATGTTTTTTGCTTCTATGATATCCATTTTAAACCGCTCCGTGTTTTTTGCTGAAATACTTGCGTATTAGCGATGCTGTGAAGTTAATAATCAAAACAAGAGTTATCAATACCAAGGCAGTTCCGTAAGCCATTGGCCGCTGTGCTTCCAAATTTGAACCGCTGGTTGACAAAACATAAAGATGGTATGGAAGAGCCATAACCTGGTCAAAAACGCTGGAAGGCAATCTTGGCAAAAAGAATGCTGCTACCGTGAATAAAATAGGGGCTGTTTCTCCAGAAACTCTGCCTACCGAAAGAATTAATCCCGTTACAATATTGGGAAAAGCCGTTGGCAAAACCACGTATCTTATTGTTTGCAATTTAGATGCTCCCAAGGCATAGCTCCCTGTGCGCAAAGCGTCTGGAACCATTCTCAGCGCTTCTTCCGTTGTGCGAATTACCAAAGGCAGCACAAGAAGCCCCAAAGTGAAAGAACCCGCTATAATGGAATCGCCCCAGCTCATTGCTCTCACAAAAAGAGCCATTCCAAACAAGCCAAAAACTATAGAAGGAATGCTGCCCAGATTATTTGTCATCATTCGTATAAATCTGGAGATCTTCCCGTCTCTAACATATTCGTTGGTGTAAATAGCAGACATCACGCCAAGAGGAAAAGCAACAATCATGCTCCCTATAATCAAACAGAAAGTGCCTACAATAGCAGGGAAAATTCCGCCTTCCAACATGCCGTTTCTGGGCGAATCAAAAATAAATTCAAGGCTTATAACGCCTATTCCATTGTAAACTATAAATCCGAGTATCCACAGAAGAATCCCTACCACGGCCCAGCCAAGAATGCGAAAAATCCAAAAAGCGATTTTTTGAGATAATTTTCTGTTCATTATAACCCCTTGTTATGCTGCCTTTTGGAAATCAGTTCTGCCGTAATGCTTATTGCCATAGTAATCAAAAATAATGCGCAGCCCAGCACAAAAAGCGCTTGATAATGCACGCCTCCGCCAGGAGCTTCACCGAGTTCGGCAGCTATGGTTGCAGGAATGGTTCGCACAGGCTCAAACAATTTTGGCAGCCTTGCTGCGTTTCCAGTTACCATCAATGCCACCATTGTTTCTCCAATAGCGCGCCCTATTCCCAAAACAACCGCAGCGGATATTCCAGAAGCAGCGTATGGAATTACCACTTTATAAATTGTTTGCCAGTGAGTAGCGCCCAAAGCAAGGCTTGCTTCTCGCATGGCTCGCGGCGTGCTGCGCATTGCGTCTTCTGCAACGGTTATTATTGTGGGCAATGCCATGATGGCAAGTATAATGCTGCCGGTAAGGGCAGTTTCGCCAACATTCAAATTAAAAGTTTTTTGTATTATGGGAACCAAAACAACCAAGCCAAAAAATCCATAAACAACAGATGGTATTCCAGCGAGCAATTCTATGGTTGGTTTCAAAATATCGCGCACCCTGCTTTGCGCTAGTTCGGAAAGATATATTGCAACTCCTATTCCAAGTGGCGTGGCAAGCAGAATTGCAACAAAGCTAACCAGCAGCGTTCCAAGTATAAGCGGCATCACGCCAAACTGCGGCGCGGGCTTTGATGTGGGGAGCCATTCAAAGCCAAGGAAAAAATCTTTTGGGAGTATTGTATTTTCTTCCAGTATTTTCACGCCCTCAAAATTCTTTGGCAAAGATTTTTCATAGTCATGGACCAAAGCTATTATTCCTGGCGTGCTTGCAATTTTTTCGCCTATTTTTGCGCGCCATTCATCTTTGCCATAGTTATTCAATATTTTTTCATCATAAAATAATTCTATTTTTTCATCAAATCCGCTGGTTACTTCTGACCAGTCTTCTATCACGGAATTAAAAATTTTTTTAATATCGGCAGAGCTTATATGCTCAACAGGATTATTTGCATTAACGCACAAAACATAGCCTTTCTCTACAACAGGGCTATTGAACAACCCAGCGCCTTCTTTGAATAAAAAGGCAATTATAAGCAAGATGGTAACCGTAGTTACCATCCCGCTAAAAGCAAAGATTTTTTCTATCGCTTTTTCAATGATTTTTTTCATATTGATATTATTTTACCGTTATATATCCAAGATCGCTTACAATCTTTTGACCTGCGTCAGAAAAAGTGAAATCTATAAAGGATTTAACTGTGCTTTCTTTATTTGTATCATAGTAGTATATGAGAGGGCGCACAACGGGGTAGGTTTCGTCTTTTGCTGTTTTGATGGAAGGAGTCACAAAAGTTTTGCCTGCATCGTAGGAAATTTGAACAGCTTTGACTCTTTTGTCAATGTAAGCTAACCCAATGTAACCTATGGCGCCCGGTGTTTGGCTGATTGACTGAACTATTGCTCCGGTAGCGGGCATGCTCAAAATTCCAGACATATAATCTTTCTTATTCAGCACTTCTTCTTTGAAAAACTCATAAGTGCCTGAGGATGTTTCTCTGGAATATGCAACGATTGGCAAATTAGCTCCGCCAACTTCGCTCCAGTTTTTGATTTGGCCGGTGAAAATGCCTTCCAATTGCTCGCGAGTTAGCTTTTCTGCCTTGTTGTTGGGGTGTATAATAACCGCCAAGGCATCATAAGCAACTACTACTTCTTTTACATTGCCGCCTTTGTCTTCGACTTTTTTTCTCTCGTCAAATTTGATTTTGCGAGAAGACTGAGCAATGTCCGTGGTTCCATCTATCAAAGCGGAAATCCCCACGCCACTGCCACCACCGGTAACTGTTACTTTGGCATTTTTATCTGCCTTCATAAAAGCTTCGGCTGCACGTTGAGAAAACGGTAAAACCGTATCTGAACCTTTGATTGTCTGGGCTGTCAATACTGAAGCTGCTGCTAGCATTGCTGTGAACAGAATTTTTTTCATACTTGTTCTCCTTAGTTGAACTTGAGTGTAAAGTTAAAATTCCATTATTAAAGAATGCACAGCATTTTTGTTACATTTTGGTTAAGATTTTACTCCTCGCAGCTATTTACAGTTTCGCCATTATAATCATCGCAGAGTTTTTTTATGTCTGGCGATGAGCGAAAGCTTTCGCAAATAGTTTGTTCAGCTATAGTGAATTTACAAAATTCATACTTAGGAGTATCCGGCAAGTCGCTGCTGCAACCTGCCAGCAAAATAGCTACTGTTACAATGAAAAGTTTTATTCTGCTTCGCATCGTAAGCCTCCTTGATTTGTTTCTAATAGAAAACGGTTACCGTCATTTGCAACGTTAGCAGGAATAGCAGCCTTTACCCAATATATCTGATGACTCTCCATATCCGCAAGAGTATTCTTTATCCAATCTCCATTATTAAATTTGATATCATAAGGAGGGTCGGTGTCTCCGCAGCCAAAAAGTGTAATAACTTCAGAAACTTCAATCGTTGTTGTTTCGCCAAGAGTAGCATCAAGACGTTTCGATTCATTAATTGTAGTGTATTTTTCGTAATAATCTGATACAATTACGTCATCTCTAGAACATTCTTCTTGAATAATAGAAGGAATACCATCGCATTCAACGCTTGCTGTTATGCTTAAATTGTGCGTTCCGGTTGATGGTATTGAAGCATCAAAAACAATTGGGCCGCAGCGTTCGACATTATCTCTAGGGTCCATTATTAATGAAACAAAATTCCCAAGTGGTTCGTCTTTTCCAATGTATGGCGGTATAGAACAAACAAAATGAGGGTCGTCCATTGGTGGTGGACTTGGAATATAATCATTCTCTGTTATTAAGGCTTCTGTGGAAGCTAACATAACTTTTTTTCCATCGCAAGTTGCCACAGCATACGCAATAATTGGCCCAACAGCCGTAGGTCTTTGACCGGTTGCGCCGCTTCCAAATGGTATGGAAAAGCCGGGCCCGCCTCCATCTACTTCAATTGTGATTGAACCGCAGCTAAGAGATGCCGAAAGTGAATGCCAAAGCTGACTGGTTCCATACGGAGGCTCAGAGGCAGAAGCATATATAGCAGTTCTCAAATAATAAATCTTGTTACCATATTCGTTATAATCAAAATTTCTGAACTCAAAACTTCCACCCGTTACGTATGTTTCTCCCGATGGCGGTGGTACATATACAGAAGAACTGCTCGGAGTTACCGATGAAGAACTTGACGTAGCTACCGATGAACTTGAACCATCATCAGCAATAGAAGAGCTTGATCCATCATCCGCAACAGAAGAACTTGAATCGCCAATTTCTGAGCAAGATTCTACTATTCCACCGCCTACCGTAAAGCAAGCTTCATTATGTGTATTGGGCACAGATACGCAATAATCATTTATCTTGCAGAAAAAAGAATCGGGATCGGGATCTTCATCGCAAGTTGTTGCAGATTGCCCTTCTGCTGCAAGGCAAAGGTCAAAAGGCCATGGACCTTCGCAAGAAGCCTCTAACTTGCAAAAAGTTCCAGAAGAAGAGCTGGAAGGGGTAGAAGAACTAGAAACTAAAGATGAACTGGAGTTTTTGGAAAGTTCGCAGCTTTCAAGCGAAGAGTTTCCCAAGCCTCCCAAAGAAGCGCAAATATCCACGCTAACCTCATAGCATTGGCTTTGAGATTCTACAAAACAGAAAACATTTGAGCGTGTTTCCGGTTCTTTTATGTTCAAATCACTGTCGGAACAGGCAAAGAACAAAACTGCAAACAAAAAAAGCAAGAACAAAGATTTCTTCATATTAACCCCTAAAAAGCCAAACTCAAAATTCCAGTAAAACCAAATACACCCGCACCTATATAAAAGCCATTTCTCATATCCTCATGAGAACGAACTTTCTTCACAGCATCATCATATTCTTTTGAATACCTATTGTAGGCATCTTTATCTTTATCTACAATAGCTTGCGCAGTTTTATTATACCAATCATTTTCATTCATTTTTTTTACCTTGTTATCAGCCTCAATGTTTTGCCAAACAGCAACGCCTGTACCCGCTGCCGCAAGCACAAAAAGAGAACCTCTCACAATGTTTTTGTTCCTCTCCCACCAAGTTCCAGCCGGAGCTGCTTTTGCCTGCTTTGCTGCCTTTGGCAGTTCTCGCTTCATTGCATATAAAGAATCCAATTTTCTTGGCTTAACTTTGCCGCTAATCAGAGAATCTGCGCGCATAGCCCATTCAATGTAACCTTCCGCATTCTCAAAACTTGCAACATTCCTAAAAACACCGGTGCTCGGAACCGCTTTGTCTTTGTAATAAATATCCGCTTTCTTTGTGCCCGGGAACAGTTTTTCACCATTAACAATAAAAGGATAATTTATATAATCCACGCTGCCCAAAAAATCATCAGTTCTGCGGTTTATTTCTTGAGCTGCGCTCGGAGAAATTTTGATAAAACCCACATAATCAAAAGGCACTGTTTTAGAATTAATATCATTCATATTAACCTGAAACTGCTCCTTCTCAGGGTCATAAGCGCCAAGCGCCATATCAAACTTTGTTCTTTCCGTAGATAATACCTTTGCCTGCTCTTGAAGAATATAATCACGCATAAGCTCACGCGCCCTATCCAAACGAGCCATATAAATACGGTTCTTTCTGTTCAGAGTTTCCAAATCTTTTTTGCCAAGCAATCCCAAATTCGTCAAAATTTCTTCCACATTGGCAGTTTTTGTTCCCATAAAGGAAATTTTGCCCGCAAGTTTAGCTATTCTCTCTTCGTACCCTTCTGCCGTGGTATCTTGTTTCAGTATCCCTGCCCATTCCGGCTGAAGATCGGGCTTGTAATTCACCGCAGCCCTGAGTTTTTCCATCCTGCTTTTTTCATCCGCAGCGTATTCCTTTTCCAAAGCACGTATTTTTTTCTGCTTTTCGCCGTCAAAACCGGCAATGCGCTTGTCATAATCGGATTGTTTTTCGTATTCACCCTTGGGTGCAGGCTTTTCTTCGTTAATCAATGCTTTTTTGGTTTCAAAATTTTGTTTGCCCGGCAAAACATTTCTTGCAAAAATCACTACGCTATCCAAATAATCCTCGTAAAACCTGTAAAGAGGCGCTTTAACTGGCGGAGGCGGAGGAGACGGAGGCGGCAAAGCAACTTTGGGTTCTGGAGGCGGAGGGGGAGGCTCTTCAGCTGGAGGAGGAGGCTGATTTCTCTGTATTTGTGCGCTAAAACCTTGAGGTATTGAGTCTAATGAAACAGGAATAGGTTCCGGAGCAACTGCAGCCTCTGGAACAGGGTCTATAATCAGAGGCGAAGGAACAGAATCCTGCATGGGAATTTCTTCCTGTGCATGCAAATAGCCGCAAAAAAACGCCAACAGCAAAATTCTTCTTATCAACATAAGAACGCTTTTCCTCAAAATTATTAATAGTCTTACTTTAAATATAGTAAAATATCATTCCACCCGCCGATCTTCCCTTTATAGCGGTAAATTCGGTAAAGGCGGCGCGCCATGCGGGTTGTTATTTCGTAAGAGATTGTTTTGTGCTCGGCGGCAAAAGCCTCAACAGAGATTTGCCCTGAATATTCCCCATCCATGCACTCCGCAATGTCCCCGATTTGCGCATCGGGAACTTCGCTTGCGTCCACCATGCAGGCATCCATGCACACGCGCCCTAAAATGGGGCAGGCTTTGCCGCGTATAAAAATCACGCCTTGATTAGGCTCGCCTCGCAAATAGCCGTCTCCATAGCCAATGGCAATGGTTGCAACCCGCATATTCTTTTTTGCAACAAAAAAATGCCCGTAAGAAACCCCCTCGCCCTTTTCAACTTCTCGCAAAGCCCGTACCGTTGAGCGAAGCTTTAGCACAGGCTTTATCGCAAATCTAGACGGAATTTCTCCCAAAGGGTCATAGCCGTAAAGAGCTACTCCAGGGCGAACCATATCGTAATGGGTTTTTTCAGTAAATAATAGCGTGGCAGGCGAATTTGCTATATGGCAAAGCGGTGGCCGCATTCCAGCTTTTTCCAATTCTTTAACCAGTTTATCAAATTTGGCAAGCTGGTTTTCCACAGCGGTATGCTCCGGCGTATCAGCGGTGGCAAAATGCGAATATAAACCCTCTGCTTCAAGATTAGGAAGTTCGCATATTTTTTTTATTTCATCGATATTTTCGCAATTGATGCCAAAGCGATGCATTCCGGTGTCTGTTTTGATGTGAATTTTTATTTTTATTTTTAGTTGAGAGTTGAGAGTTGAGAGTTGAGAGTTGAGTTTGTGCGGTGTTTCGTGGTCTTTTTGTTTTGGTTTTAGCTTTTGTTTTAGTTGAGAGTTGAGAGTTGAGAGTTGAGAGTTGAGTTTGTGTGCTGTTTTGTAGTCTTGGATTGTTGGGGTTAGGTTGTGTTTTATTAAGAAAGGAAAATCACTTTCCAAGCAGGGACCAAGGATTAGGATTTGGGCTTTTACTCCGTTTTCTCGCAGAGCAATTCCCTCGAATAAATGCGCTACGCCTAAAAAGTCAATTCCGGCTTCTATTGCGGCAAAAGAGATGGCTAAGGAGCCGTGGCCGTAGGCATCGGCTTTTACGGGCAAAAGAATTTTTACATCGGCTGGCAATAAACTCCGGAAATAGCGAATGTTGCTTTGCAAATGATCCAGATTTATTTCTATCCAGTTGGGTCTGGGAATCCCGCCAAACGGCAACATTTATTCTTCCTCTGACATTACTTTTTTCACATCAACAAAGCGCACATTCCTGTTTGGATTATGCCCATATCTGTTGAGCAAATGGATCTCAACCATCTGGATTAAATCCGATATTTTCTTTTCAACCCTGTACACTTGAAAAAACAAAAGCACAAGATAGCAAGCAATTGCAAAGAGAGCGAGACCTAGGACTACGGAGAATAACATAGCAAAACTCTTGGTTTGAGTTGAGGTTTGAGTTGAGAGTTGATGCTCAACACAAATTCCTTTTTCTTTTCTGTCAAAAACTTGTATAACGATTTCTTGACTATCGGATTGCATTCTTTATTCTTAGTTCTCAATTCTCAATTCTCCATTAAATATGCAAATCTACATTCTTTAAATGAGTTCCGCTATCTGTATTGCGTTCAAGGCGGCGCCTTTGCGAATTTGATCGCCTACTACCCATATATCAAAAGCGTTTTCTTGCGATTGGTCTATGCGAACTCTGCCTACTAGTATAGGGTCTTTGCCTGTTGCGTCTATGGGCATGGGCCAGCGATTTTTAGATGGCTCTTCCATAACTTCAACGCCAGGGGCATTGCGAAGAACATCGTAGATTTCTGCAACGCTTGCCTTTTTGGAAAGCCTTATGTTCAAGGCCTCGGAATGCGCTCTCAAAATAGGAACTCGAACACAGGTGGCATTTACGCGCAAATTGCTGTCGCCAAAAATTTTATGGGTTTCTGCAACCATTTTCCATTCCTCTTCGCAATAACCGGTTGGCGCAAAAGAAGACGCTTTTTCCGGACTGCCATCGTTGTAAGGGGAGTTGTGCGGAAACAAATTAAATGCGTATTGATGAGGAATAACGCTGCGCTGAAAAGTTTTTCCATTTGCAAGGGCAAGGCTTTCTAAGCGAAGCTCTTCCATAGCCGTTGCGCCTGCGCCGCTTGCAGCTTGATATGTGCAAGCATGAATTCTCTCAACGCCAAAAGCTTTGTATAAGGGGTATAGCGGCAAAAGCATTATTATTGTGCTGCAATTTGGATTGGCTATAATGCCCTTGTGCTTTTTAATGTCTTGCGGGTTTACTTCTGGAACCACAAGCGGAACATCGGGGTTCATGCGGAAATAAGATGTGTTATCAACAACCACAGCACCGGCTTTAACTGCAGAGGGCATATATTCTTTTGAAAGAGAACCGCCTGCAGAAGACAAAACCAAGTCTATGCCTTCAAAGGAATCGTGGCGAAGTTCCTGCACAGTTATATCTTCGCCTTTAAATTTTATTTTTTTGCCTGCGCTTCTGGACGAAGCCAATAATCTCAATGACTTTAGAGGGAAATTGCGCTCCGCCAAAAGACCTAGCAGTTCTTGCCCCACTGCGCCAGTTGCGCCTACTATTGCTACATTCTTCATATTTTTACTCCTTGTTTATAATGGAAGAAAGGACCGTTTTAACTCGGTTTGCACGCTCTCGAGCCTTTGCAAGGCTCTCTCCAAGAGCATCATTTTCCAGCCTGAACTGAT
>WRMM01000002.1 GCA_009777135.1 Candidatus Fibrimonadales bacterium | reverse complement strand
CCGCTTTTTTCTCCGATTTGCTTTCGTTGCATCCTGTGGCAAAAAGCAGCGCCAAAAGAAGGAAAGCGGCGAGTGAAACGAGTCCCTTGCGGACAGCGTGCGTATCAAAGCGATATTTTTTCATAGAAACCTCACAGATTATTGCTTGAGGGGAAACTAGGAAAAGTTTTTGATATTAGCGATGATGTTTATTTTTAGGGGAATGTGTCCGGTTGATGGATGTAACAAGCTACGCCCGTATTCTCCATTACCTCACAATAGGCGGGAACGGCACTTCCAATTCTATGCTGATTGGGCAGTGGTCGCTCATCATTACTTCTGGGTGCACGGAGGCGTTTGTGATGCAGTCTTTCAAGCCTTCGTCAACAAAAGCGTAGTCTATGCGCCAGCCAACGTTGTTGCCTCTTGCATTGCCTCTGTTGCTCCACCAAGTGTAGGTATCTTTTTGAGTTGGATGCAAAACCCTGAATGAATCCACAAATCCGTTTTCAGCGTATTTGTCCATCCAAGCGCGTTCAATAGGCAAAAATCCGCTGTTCTTCTCGTTTTCTTGCGGGCGGGCAATATCAATTTCCTTATGGCAAGTGTTGTAGTCTCCAACGGTTACCACGTGCTTGCCTTGAGATAGCCACATTAGGGAGTTCTCTAAAAATGCGTCGTAAAAACGGAGCTTGTAGTCCAGCCTCTCATTGCTCTGAGAGCCGTTCGGGAAATATATGCTGTTCAAAACCCAGTCTGGGAAAACTAGCTGCGACACACGGCCCTCTTCGTCAAATTCTTTTATGCCAAAGCCTTGATTGACAGCTTCTGGCTGAATTTTGGAATAGATTCCCACTCCGCTGTAGCCCTTTTTCTTTTGGCATGCTGTCCAAAAAGAATTGTAGCCAGGGAAATTACGTATTTCTTCGGGTATTTGCTCTTCTTCGGCTCTTACCTCTTGCAGGCAAAGAATGTCTGGATCCATTTTCTCAAACCATTCCGCAAAACCTTTTTGGATTGCCGAGCGGATCCCGTTTACATTCCAACTGTAAATGATCATGGGTGTAATTTAGTAATTTTATATAAAATGTTCAGAAAAACCTTTATTTTAGTTTTTTTTATATTTTCCTTCGTTTTTGCGCAGGATTCAACGCTTCGTTTGATTTTTGCAGGCGATCTTATGGGGCATTTGACTCAAATAAATGCTGCCAGCCGGGAAGCTGGCGGCAAAGGCTACAACTACAAGCCCTTTTTTAAATATCTGAAACCATATTTTTCTGGCGCAGACTTGGCGGTGATAAATCTGGAATACGCCCTTGCAGGCCCGCCTTACAGCGGATATCCCCAATTTTCCTCGCCAGATGAGTCTGTGGTTGCCATTCAGGATGCAGGCTTTGATGTGATAGCGACTGCAAACAATCATTCGCTGGACAGAGGCAAGCAGGGCTTGGAGCGCACGCTTCGCATTTTGGATTCGCTAAAGCTGAAACACTTTGGAATATATAGAGATACGGCAGAAAAAGACACCATTTATCCGCTTTTTATAGAAAAAAATGGGATTAAGGTAGCCTTTTTAAATTACACTTATGGAACAAATATGCTTGTTGAAGAGCCTCCCAACATTGTAAACCGCATAGACACGGCTCAAATTGCCGCTGATATAAAAAAGGCAAAGCTGAAATTCCCGGATTTTATAATTGCGTTTATGCATTGGGGTCCTGAATATCAAACCACAGAAAGCGAGGAGCAGCGAGAGATTGCCAAATTTATGGCATGGAAAGGCGTTAACTTGATTATAGGCAGCCATCCTCACGTTGTTCAGCCTTTTGACAAAATTTTTGTTCCGGGCAGCCGCGATTCCGTGCCTGTTATATATTCTCTTGGCAACTTTTTTTCAAATCAAAGAGACCGCTATAGAGACGGCGGAATAATTTTTGATGTAACTTTGCAAAAAAGCGATGGCGGCAAACCCCAAATCACCGATTACGGCTATATGCCATTTTGGGTTTACAGGTTTACCAAAGGCGGGGGCTACACATTCCGTTTGCTCCCTGAATGCAAAAAGACTGCAGTTCCTTGCAAACAATACAAAATGAAAAAAGAAGACAGAGCCGCTATGGAATTGTTTTTTGAGGATACGAGAAAGATTTTGGAGAATTTGCGAAAAGTTCCTTGGCGTTGAATTTTTCTATCTTACCAATATGCAAATAGAATCCTCCGTTTCTGCAATCAAAGCCAGTTCGCTGAGAATGGCTCTTACCGCGCATGACGTTGCTAATATAAACACTCCGGATTTTTCGCAAAGCAGGCCTGTTCAAACTTCGCAAAATCCTGGAACCAAAATTTCGGCAATTCAAAAAATAGAGCCAGCAGCGCCAGGGTTCTCTGCAACAGACTTGGCAGAAGAAACAGTGGAGCAAATAAAAAGCAAACACGACCTCGCCGCAAATGCCTCGGTAATCAAAACCCAAGACAAAATGCTCGGAGAAACAATAAATCTAGTAGTCTAGCTACTTCTCCAAAACCGTAAAGAATTGAGAATCGGAACGCCTTACCAGCAATAATAGCGTTTTAGAATCTGCGTTGAAAACGGAATTGAACTCTTTCAGGTTAGCCATGGATTTATGATTTGCCGTCAAAATAATATCGTCTTTTTTCAAGCCAGCCTTGTCTGCAGGAGACTTGTCTTCAACAGAAGTTACAAGCACGCCGCCAGAAGATTCCGCAAGCCCAGCCGCTTGTTTTTGCGCTCTTGTTAATTCTGCCGCCTCAATTCCCCATTTATTTTTTGCAGGAAGCTGTTGCTGCGGTTCTTTTTTCTTGTCTTTGGCATCTGGCATTATGCCTGCCAAATTATTTTCATCTCTCAAGGCTATGTTTATTTTCAGCTTCAAATTTTTTCCATCTCTAAGAACTTCAAACTCAGCGTTTTCGCCTGGGCGCAGCGTGGCAACGGTATTTCTCAAATCGTTTGCGTTTTCCACAATTTTTCCATTTATGGAGCGAACCACATCGCCAGCTTTTATTCCGCCTTTTGCCGCAGGAGAATTATCAAAAACCTCAGCAATCAATGCGCCCCTTGCAGGGTTCAAATTCAATGCTTTTGCAAGGCTTTGGTTTATATCCTGAATATTAACGCCAAGCCAGCCGCGGCTCACCTTGCCGTCTGCAAGCAAATCGTTCATTACGCTTGTTGCCAAATTAGTGGGTATGGCAAACCCTATTCCCTGAAAGCCGCCGCTCCTGGTAAAAATCGCAGAATTAATGCCTACCAGCTCTCCAGATAAATTGAAAAGCCCTCCGCCCGAATTTCCCGGGTTTATAGCAGCATCGGTTTGTATAAAATTTTCGTAGGTAGCCAAGCCTCTGCCATGCACATCCTTTGCAGACACTATTCCTTTGGTAACCGTTTGCGAAAGCCCAAAAGGATTTCCAATAGCAATCACCCATTCGCCTACTCTAAGAGCGTCAGAATTGCCGAGAGTTGCCGCAGGAAGATCTTTCACTTCGCTTTCAATTTGAATAACCGCAATATCCGTTAAACTGTCTGTTCCCACAATTTTCGCTTTGAATTCTCTTTTGTCGGCGAGCGTTACTGTTATTTGATCTGCGCCTTTAACCACGTGGTTGTTGGTTAAAATCTGCCCCGATGAGCTTATTATAACGCCAGAGCCTTGCCCTTGCCTCTTATGCTCCCGTTCCTTTGGCTTTTGCTGCTGCCTTGGGTTTCCAAAGCCAAAATTGAAGAAGTATTCAAAAAAATCATCTCCGCGCAAACCTCCAAAATTATTTATTTTAACCGTTGCTTCTGTTTGAACATTAACCACTGTTGGAATCAATCTGTCTGCCAAATCAGCCAATTCATAGCGAAAAGCCTCTAATTGCGGCGTTGCAGCTCTTGTTCCTTGCGGAATTTGCTGCTGAATCTGCTGTTTTTCTTTTGCAGACGCAGCGTTTGAAGAATTTGGAGTTGTGCTGCCAGCGGAGCATGTAAAAAGAACAGCTCCAAGCACAGCAAAGTAAATAGGCGATAAATGAGAGTGTTTTTTCATGATGTAGAATATAGTAAGTAGTGAGTGCTAATTTATTCGCTTTGGGTTTGGGGTATGGGGTATATAGCGAATATAAGCCGTTTTTTGTGAAATTCCCCATACCCCAAACCCCATACCCTAAACCCAAGCGAGTAAATCAGCATCCTACTTTACTATATTCCCCCTATGCAAGATCAGCATGATGAAGATGAAGAGCTAAATGAAGAGCCAAACGAAGAGCGAAACCTCGGCAAAAAGAAGTTGCTTTGGATTCTTGTTTTTGGGCTTCCTGTAATTTTGGGTTTTGTGGCCGTTAAAATTGTTTGGGATAATTTAAGCCCAACGCTCCCGTCTTTTGAAAAATTAGAAACCATAGAGCCTCGCCTAATCACTAAAATTTATGATAAAGACTCCGTTTTGGCGCATGAATTCTACGTTGAAAAACGAATATGGACGCCTATTGACAGCATTCCGAAAATGGTGATAAATTCCGTTATAGCAACAGAAGACCGCAAATTTTGGAATCACTGGGGCATGAATATGCTTGCTATTCCAAGCGCTGTTATAGAGAGTTTTAAAACGGGGAACAGAATGCGCGGCGCAAGCTCGCTAACGCAGCAGCTCGCAAAATTGCTTTTTTTAACGCCAGAGCGTTCCGTAACCCGCAAAATACGCGAAGCAATGACGGCAATTCGCATTGAAAAAACCTACACAAAAGAAGAAATACTTGAATTCTACATGAACGAGGTTTATTTGGGTGGCGGAAATTACGGTTTCCAGTCCGCAGGGCAATTTTATTTTGGGCGCACATTGGATAGCTTGACTATTCCGGAAATAGCCGTGCTTGCCGGAATGCTGCAACGCCCAGAAGCCTACCGCCCAGATCGCAGGCCAGAACTGGCTGTTTCTCGCAGAAACACTGTTCTGTTTGCCATGATGGATGCCGGCTATATTTCAAGAGAAGAATATGAAACATATACCAAAACTCCATTGAAAACCCAAGAGCAGGCAACAACAACGGTAGCTCCGTATTATATGGAAGAAATTCGCAAATATCTGGAAAACAAATATGGCGAAAATTCATTGTATGCAGATGGCATTTCCGTTTATACAACCATAGACACAAAAGCTCAGGAAATAGTTGAAAAAGCTGCTTTGGAGCAATTGGCAAAAGTTGACAGGAGGCTTCGCTTGCGCGCTATTCACAGGCTGGGGCTTTCAAGAAGATACAGTATGCCTGTTGACACCGTGCTAAAGTATTTTGATTCTGTTTACACGGATTTTACAATAAATTATTTAGCTAAAGATACCGCCGCAAAGAAAACTTTTCCCGATAGTTTAAGGTATAATCAGGGGCAAGTGGGCGTTATTTTGATAGAGAACGAAACTGGCGCAGTTAGAGCTATGGTTGGAGGCAAGGATTTTAATGAAAGCAAATGGAATCGCGCCGTGCAAACATTAAGGCAGCCAGGTTCTTCGTTTAAATCCTTTGTTTACGCAGCTGCTATGGATAACGGAGCCTCACCCTGCGACTCTGTAAATGATGCCCCCATAACAATCCCAGACCCTCAAGATACCTCAAAATTTTGGCGGCCCGGCAATTACTCAAAAGAATTCAAGGGAATGATGAGCTATCGCAGAGCCTTGGCGCTTTCGCAAAATTTGCCGGCAATTCAGGTTGGCATGAAGTACGGATTGAAAAACATTGTGGAATATTCGCGTAAGTTTGGGGTAAGAAGAGCGCCTTTGCAAGCTGTGCCCAGTCTTGCTCTTGGCTCGGTTGGCGCAACGCTCATGGAAATGACAAGCGCATATACGGTTTTTCCAAATGGCGGAAATCGCATTGAACCTTATTACATAGAGTCTATAGTCGGCAAAAATGGTGAAACCATAGAAAGGCATTACAAAATTGAGCACGAAGTTTTGAAAAGACCAGCCGCATATTTAATGGTTACAATGCTGCAAGCCGTGAACACAGGCGGAACCGCAGCAAGGATTTGGGCAAGCGGTTTTCATCATCCAAGCGGCGGAAAAACTGGCACCACAAACGATTACACGGATGCGTGGTACATAGGTTTCACAAGGCAATATACCATGGGCGTGTGGATTGGAACAGACGCTTTTCTCCCTATGGGGCATGGACACACGGGCACGGAATCCGCTTTGCCTATATGGCTCAATTCAATGCCTGAGCTTCACAAAGATTTGCCCAAACTTCCATTTCCCATGCCTGGCGGATTGGTTTCAAAAAATATTTGCAACTATACGGGGAAGGTTAAAGGCTCGTATTGCAACCTCAGCACAAGCTGCCTTTACACTGCAGGAAATGCGGTGAACGAGGTGTGCGACGGAAATCATTTTGAACAACCTAAAAGGAGCGAGGCAACTATATTTGGCAATAACAGCTCGGAACCAGCTTCCTCGCAGGCCAGCAAAGCAAGGCAAGTATTTTAATGGTTAATTACGATTATTCTTTGGATTTTGGCGATAAGCTGCTTGCTTTTTTGCGTTTTGTTTTTAAAAATCATGCGGAATTTAGGCATAATTGCTTGGGGCTTTATGCAAAATTTTCACCTTTGTGGGGCGGTGAAATATGTGAAAATGAAAAACTGCGCAAAACAATTGTTTTTCCAAACGGAAGCTTGCCCATAAATTTACGCAGCCCAATGGTTTTGGCGGCTGGAGCGAATAAAAATGGCAAAAATATAAATGCCTATGCGAATCTCGGGTTTGGAGGCATAACAGTCGGCACTGCAACAAGAAGTTTCAGAGCAGGAAATCCTCTTAGGCCGCGTGTTGGCTTGGATGAATTTAACCGCCTAATTCACAACTCAATGGGATTGAACAACGATGGCATAGAAAAAATTTCCTTGAGAGTTGAAGGGCAGATTGCAAAGGCGAGAAAAAATAATTTTGCGGTTGGAATTTCCATTGCAGAAACTCCCGGCGAAGAAGAGCATAATCGTATACTGCATTTAATTGAAGCTTTTAGAATTGCTTACCGAACCGCAGACTATGTTGAAGCAAATGTCAGCTGCCCGAACACAGGAGAATGCAGACAAGACTTGGATACTGCATTCATGAAAAATGTATTTGAGAATTTTGAGAATTATAGAAAAACAGCGGTTCATAAAAAAGCAATTTACGCAAAGCTAAGCCCAGATTTAACCGATAAGCAATTATTGTCGCTTTTGGATTTGCTTGCCAGCTTGAGCGTGGACGGCGTTATTTTAGGAAACACTTATCCAAGCGACAAACTTTTTTATCACCTGCCTGTTTTGAACAGCAATGGCTCAAGCGGCGGAATTTCTGGCCGCCCATTGTACGAAAATACCTTTAGAAAAACCATTCTTGCAAAAAAGCATTTCCCGCAGCTTTCCGTTGTGGCCTGCGGCGGAATTGACCATGGATTAAAGGTGCGCGATTTGCTAAGCGAAGGCGCAGACTTTGTGCAAATTTATTCCGTTGTGGCATTTAGGTGGATGGCTGCTATGAAAATGGGGAGGGAAATTTTATGCCCTTCAAATTCTTAGCGGCAATTCTGTTTTTTTTCTCCATTTCCTATGCAGATTTTCTTGCTTTAAATATAGTGGAAAAAGAAGAACCGCCTCCGAGTTTTGTTTATGGCGCAAGTTATATAGGCAGAATTTTTGCAGGCGGCATAGATAATTTTGGCGGATTGAATGCTCATTTGCGTTTGAATAAAAATTGGGCTGTTGGCGCAAAAACAGAAATGAATTTTTCAAGAAATGGTTTTGCAGCTGGTGCTTTTGGGCATTATTTGCCGTTAGGGGAATTGATTAAAGAAAGCGCAGAAAATTTTGCGCATTTTGGCATAGACTACATAAAAATCGGCGATGAAAGTTCTCCGCTTTTTTCCATTGGATACGGGCGCGATATGCTGCCTTGGAAAAAATCTCCCTTTGGCTTCAGAGTTCTTGGCAAATTGGAATACGCTCCTTTTAAACGCATATTTTCTCGCGAAAGCGAGGGCATTTTCGGCATAAACATGGTAAAGCTAGCAAACACAAGCTTCGCAATAGAAATAGGCGCGTTTTCTTATTAAACGCAAATTCCGGCTTTTTTCATTTCGTCTTTTATCTGCTTAACGCTGTAATTTCCAAAATGAACCATGGAGGCTACGAGCGCGGCTTCTGCTTGGGTTTTTTGGAATAGCTCAACAATGTGCTTTGGCTCTCCGGCTCCGCCGCTCGCTATAACGGGAACTTTCACGGCTTGGCAAACTTTTTCTGTGATTGCAAGTTCATAGCCGTTTCGCACTCCGTCTGTGTCTATGCTGTTAAGGCAAATTTCGCCCGCGCCCAAATCCACAGCTTTTTTTGCCCATTCCACAGCGTCCAAGCCCATATTTTCGCGCCCGCCGCGAATCACAATCTCATAGCCGCTAGGGATTTTTTCTGAAACGCCAACAAGCTTTGCATCCATTCCAAGCACCATGCACTGACTGCCAAAAGCCTTTGCACCCTCTGCTATTATATTTGGGTTCAGCACGGCAAAGCTGTTGATGCTTATCTTTTTTGCGCCAGCAAGCAAAACCTGATGCATGTCTTCCAAGTTGCGCACTCCTCCGCCAACGCCAAGCGGAACGGATATATTTTGGGCTACTTCTTTCACCATTTCAATATCGCAAAGCCTGTTTTCCGAGCTGGAATTGAAGTCGTAGATAAACAGCTCGTCAACGCCTTCGGCATTGTATTTTATAGCCATCTCAACAGGGTCGCCAACGTCTATGTTCCCTTTGAACTTAACGCCTTTGGTTACCTTGCGGTCGCGAACATCTAGGCAGATTACTAATTTTTTATTGGGCATATTTTGTCCTCTTTGTTAAATCTGGTATAACTTGCGATGCTATAAAAGCATTTTCATAATATCTTATAGCTTTTTTTTCAAATCTAAAATCCATTGCAGCAACGTCAAAGCGCGCATTTTGCTCTAAACCGCCATTGTGATGCAAAAAATGCGTTGCGGTTTGCCAAATTTTTCTCTGTTTTTCCTTATTAACCCGCGTATCCGGCGCTCCAAAATGTTTTTTCCAAATTGATTTTACCTCAATAAAAAGCCATTTCCCAGCTTTATCCTTTGCCACTATGTCAAGCTCTCCGCCCCTGTACCTGTAGTTCCGGGCAAATAAGCGGCAACCTTTGCGCAGCAGGTATGCGCAGGCATAGGTCTCCGCTTTGCGGCCTCTAATGCTCTTTATTGTAGGCATGGGGGTAATTTAGGAAAAAAGGTTTGTCAAAGCCAACTCTGGCTTGAAAATGCACCTGTTCCGGCTGTTCTTCATTAACTCCGAAAACCAATATGTGATGGCGAGTTTCTGGAAAACGCATTAAGGCTACCTTTGTATTATATTCAACTTGGTGCATATAATTCAATTGAATTGAGCGAATTCTCCTTTCCTTCAATTCTTCAGGGCTTATTGCATCTAAAACCCAATCCGCATATCTGCAATTATTCACATGGTTGTTCAAATCAATATCGCTATACCGCACATCTTTTACCAAAACAGTTTTTGGCATTCCCTCCGGCTCCAAAAGCTCTATGGTTTCTGGAAGAGCGCTCAGTTCCGGGTTAAGCTGAAAAGTATATGGTCCCTCAGAAAAAGGCTTGGCCTTTCCGTCTCTCAAATCTACCAAAAGCCAAGAAGAAGTTGCCTGTATAATGGAATTTCCCTGCGAATCGCGAACAGCGTAATCGCACCAGCCAACCTTTTCAGGGTTATAGCCCTTTAGCCAAGTGCTGATAAAAATATCTTCGCCCCAAAGCGGCAAGTGCGAAATTCTAAGCTTTATTCTTGAAATTAGCAGGGTAAATTTGTCTTTATTAATCATGGACAAATAATCAAAACCCTGGTTTCTCAAATTAGCCAAAGAAGTTTCCTGAAAAAACTCGCAAAGCCTGGAAATTCGCAAATTCGCATATAAATCACAGTCAAAAAAACCGACTGAAAACTTCTTTGGGTCCATAACCATAAAATCTCCTGATTATTTAGAAAGCAAAACCCTGTTCATCGCAGAGACAAACGCCGCCGGATCTGGCAGAACCGAGCCTTCTGCAAGCAAAGCCTGCCCGTAAAGCACCGCAGGATAAGAACCCAAATCCTCGCCAGCTTCTGATTTTGCGAGCAAATTTTTGCAAATCTCGTGCTCTGGATTTATCTCTAGAATACGCTTTGTTTTTGGCATTTCCATACCCTGCAAAGACATGAGCTTTTCCATGTGAGCGCCCATTGCGCCCGCAGCCCTTACAAGCATGCAGGGGCTGTCTTTCAAGCGGCTGGAAACGCGCACTTCGCTAACATCTTCGCCTAAAATTTTTTGCAAAGACTCGCAAAGTTTTTCATAGTTCTTTTTGCTCTCTTTTTCTGCTTCCTCTTCTTCTTTTGTTTTTTCAAATTCCAAATCGCCAAGAGCCACATCGTGAAATTTCTTATCCTTAAATTCATGCAGGCTTTGCATCATAAATTCGTCCACTGTATCGGTCAAAAACAAAACCTCATAGCCTTTTGACTTGCAAGCCTCCAAGTGCGGGCTGCCCTGCACCGCAGAGAGGGATTCGCCTACTATATAATAGATTTCCTTTTGGCTCTCCGGCATGCGAGCAATATATTCTTCCAACCCTGTAAATTCCTTTTCGCTGGTTTTGGTGCTTTTAAAGCGAAGCAAATTTTTCAGTTCGTCCAAAAATTCCCAGTTCATGTAAAAACCTTCTTTAAGAACGGCTCCCATTTCCACCCAGAATTTTGCGTAATCTTCTTTGCGGTCATTCGCCACGCCTTGCAAAGTGTCAAGAATTTTCTTTGTAGCGTGTTTTTTCAAATTTACAACTATTTTATTGCTCTGCAATATTTCGCGGCTAACATTCAAGGGCAAATCTTCGGTATCTATAACGCCGCGCGCAAAACGCAGCCAGTTCGGCAACAGTTCTTTGCAATCGTCCATTATAAACACTCGCTTTACATAGAGCTTTAGCCCGCGGCTCTGCTCAGATGCATAACGCATTCCAAACGGTGCCTTGGAAGGAATGTAGAGCAGGCTCCAAAATTCCTGCGCGCCTTCAACGTGAGTGTGGCTCCATGCAAGCGGCTCGCCGCCTTCGTGCGAAACAAGCTCGTAAAATTCTTTGTATTGCTTTTCTTCTATGCTTTTTGCGCTCTGCCTCCACAAGGCTGGTTTTTCATTTAGCCGCTCAATTGTTTCTTTTTTATCTTTATCCAACGAGCGGATGTAAATAGGGTGCGTAACAAATTCGCTGTATTTGCGAACAATGCTTCTTATTTGCCAGTCTTGCGAAAAGTTTTTGCAATCGTCTTCGTCTTTCAGATAAATGGTGATTTTTGTTCCATTTTTTTCTTTTGGCAATTCATCTATGGAAAACTCGCCCGTTCCTTCGGATGTCCACTGGAAGCCCTGTTCTTCGCCAGCTTTTTTGGAATGAACCTCTACTTTAGAAGCCACCATAAACGCACTGTAAAATCCAACGCCAAACTGCCCTATTAAATTAACATCTCTTTTTGCATCGCCCGTTATGCTTTGCAGAAAATTTTTTGTTCCAGAGCGAGCTATGGTACCAAGGTTTTGAATCAAATCATCTTTGTTCATGCCAATTCCATTGTCTTCCACAGTCAAAATTTTGGTCTCGTCATTTGCGGAAATATCTATTCTAAGCTCCGCATCGCCTGGCAACAAGCTTGGGTCTGCTATGGACAAAAATCTGAGCTTATCCAAAGCGTCTGCAGCGTTTGAAACCAATTCGCGCAAAAATATTTCTTTATTGCTATACAATGAATGGATCATCAAATTCAGCAATTCGCGAACTTCCGTTTGAAATTCCATTTTTTCGGACATAATACCTCTTCAAAAAAATTGTTTTTGGGAATATAGAAATATTTTCTGTTAACATTACCATCCCAAAGACCGCAGGTTAAATTATCTAAATTATTTCCTTGTGAGCCAAAAATATTACACTCCAGATGCCCCGAAAGCGAAACGCAGACAATGGCGCGCAAAACGCGGTGATGCCATGCAGCAAATGCAAAGCGGAGTTTTGGATAATTTGCCTTTTAAAGAAAGATGGAGCAGAGAAGGCAAAACAGAGGCAAAAAGAAAAAAATTGAAACCGCTTAGCGAAAATTTTTCTGAAGAGCAAAAGGAACGTGCCCTTGTGCTTTCCGTGCATAGACGTTCCTGCAAAGTTCGTTTGCAAAGCGGAAAAGAGATAAAGGCATTTTATTTGGCAAAGTCTATGGACGAAGCTAAGGAATTTCCAGCGGTTGGCGATTTTGCCCTTGTGGGAAAAAGCGAAACAGGCAGCGAAAATTTTATTATTGGCTTGGAACCTCGCAAAAGCATTTTAACACGTCCCGGCCCGCGCACCAGAGAAAACCAAGCCCTTGTGCAGGCAGCAAACATAGACCAAGTTGCCATTGTTATGAGCCTTGAAAATCCGCCATTCAATTTCGGCTTTGCAGATCGCTTTTTGCTTGCCGCGAATTTCAACGGCTTGCCTTTTGTTTTGATTTTAAATAAATGCGATTTAATGAAAAAAATCTCAAGCGAAATCCAGGAATTTATTGAGTTGGCAGACAACACAATTTTAACAAGCGCAGAGCGTGGCATGGGAATAGAAGAATTAAAGGAAAAGCTACAGGGTAAAATTTCCGTTTTCAGCGGTCAAAGCGGAGTTGGAAAATCTTCTTTGATAAACTTGCTGGTGCCAGGTGCTTCTCTTAATGTTGGCGAAGTCAGAAAAAAAGATGGTAAAGGAAGGCACACAACGGTCGCTTCTGCCTACTTGGATTTGCCTCAAGGCGGAGCAGTAATAGACACGCCAGGCATTCGCGCGCTTGGCATTATGAATTTAACTATCGATGAACTGGCACGCTGTTTCCCAGGCTTTTTTGAAAGCAACGTGTTTGACTGCAAATTCAAGGATTGCAAGCACCAAAGCGAGCCTGATTGCGCTGTTTTGAAAAGGATAGATGAGGGATTGATTTCAGAGGCTAGGTACAGGAGTTATTTGAGGATAATGGAGGGATTAACCATATTCGCAAAAATTGGCACCAAACTCGTATCCAAAAACTTGGAAATCCAGCCAGGGAACAAGCCCATGCCAAAAATGCAAATGAAATAAATTGCCAAAACGATTTTTTCTGGCATTGTTGCTTTGGGCAAATCTGCAAATTTTGGATTCAAAGGCCCAGAAAGCATTTTGTTTGTTGCCCGCAAAACATAAACAGCAGTTGTGGTTATGGAAAGAATAGCCAAAACAGCAACCACCTTAACCGCAGTATCGCTGGCAGTCAAAGAGCCCATGAAAATAGGCAGTTCCGCAGCAAAACCGCTAAGCCCCGGCAAACCCAAGCCAGTAAAGCCTGCAATCACAAAGCCAACTCCAATAAGCGGCATAACCTTCATCAAACCGCCCATCTCGTCAACCATTCGGGTGTGGGTTCTGCTGTAAATCATGCCTATGCAGGCAAAGAACAAGCCTGTTAAAAGCCCATGCGAAAGCATTTGCAAACTTGCGCCTTTTATGGAAAGCAAATTCGCCGCGCACAAACCTAGGAATATAAGCCCTAAATGCGCAATGGAAGAATAAGCTATTATGTATTTCAAATCCTTGTGCTTGATTGCTATAAAACCAGCTACCGCAACATTGAACAAAACCAGCCAAACTATATAAGGCAGCCAGAACTTTGCACCCTCAGGCATTAGATACATGGCAACTCTCAAGCAGCCGTAAGTGCCCATTTTCATCATAACGCCAGCGGCAAACATAGACACCGCAGTTGGAGCAGCACTGTGGCCATCGGGGCTCCAGTTGTGGAATGGGAATAGCGAACCGGAAATCGCAAAGCCTATGAATAAAAGCGGGAACGCCCACATTTGAAATTGATTTGAAAATTGCACTTCGGCAAGCTGGCGAATGTCCCAGCTGCCAATTCCGCTTTCAAAATACATAGCTATAACAGCTACAAGCGCAAAGGCTGCGCCAAGCGCAAGCGTCAAGGTTAATTTTTTCCCGGCATAGTCTTTTCGCCCTGTTCCCCAACCTGCAATCATAAGATACATCGCTAAAGCTTCGGCTTCGTAAAATATCATGAACAGAAACAAGTCAAAGCTAAGGAACACGCCAAACACGCCAGCGCCCAAGATTTGAATCATCGCAAAAAATTCTTTTGGCCGCTCAACATTCCAGCTCATTAAAATGCCTGTAAAAACAATTATTGAAGCCAAAACACACATTAAAATCGAAAGAGCATCTGCGCCTATTATAAACCTTATGTTCAAAACCGGCAGCCAAGAAGCATCTGTTAAGTAATAAAGCTGCAAGGCATTGCCTATGGGCATCTCAGATGAAATTGTCAAACCATAAATTTTAACCGCAAAAAATACGCACAGCATCAAATTGGCAAGCGCGGAAATAGCATGGAACATCTTTATGGTCTGGGTCTGCTGTCTGGGTATAATCATACTAACAAAAACCGTTAAAACGGGCAAACACCAAATTAAATTAAGAACCGCAGACATATTGGGAATATAGAAAACGCAGATTATTTATCCTTAATTTTTTTGGCTAGCATTTCAATTAAATAAATTGTGAAAAAACCTAAAATGCACAAAACGAGAGCTATTGCAAATTCAATGTTCATCTGCGGCAAATACCATTCATAGCCAGTTATTACTTCTTTTTTGCCAAGAGTTTCGGTAATCTTTTCTTTCCATGGCCACAGCGTTAAGAGCGAGCCTAAAATAAAACCAGTCAAAAGCGATATTGCTGAATTGCGAAAACGTTCCAGCATCCATGATAAAAAACGGGAAAAAGGAAATATCGCAACAATTCCAATGCCAACCGGAAGCAGAATTTCAAAACGCCAGTTATTAATGGAATCTATCACTATAAGCTCATAATTGCCCATCAATATAAGCACAAAAGCCCCGCTGGTTCCGGGCAAAACCTTGCAGCATATTGCAATAGCTCCGCAAAGCATAAGGTACCAAACGCTATCGTTTTCTGTGCCAGGAGCGGCAACGGAAATATAAACCGCAATAGCTGTACCTGCCAAAAAATACGCAACGGAACTTATGCGCCATTTCTCAATTGTTTTTCCCAGAAAAAAAACAGAAGCAAGCACCAATCCAAAAAAATATGCCCATATATAATGCGGATAATCTTGAAAAAGAACCTTAAATAATTTTGCCAGCGAAACTATTGCTATTACGTGCCCAAGTATTATATTGCAAATAAAAACCAAATCAACATGACGCGCAAACTCGCGAAAATTGCCTTTCAACAGCATCTTAGCCGCTGATAAGTCAAAAGATTTTAGCGAATTGACTATTCTCTCGAAAATGCCTGTAATCATTGCAATAGTGCCGCCAGAAATTCCGGGCACCGCATTTACCGCGCCCATTGTAATGCCCTTGGCAAATATTGACAATTGTTCTTTAATCCATGTCGTGCTCATAATTACCTCAACAATCCATCTAAACAATCCAACAGCTCATTCAAACTGCTATTGCGATTTCTAACATTCAAATACAAATTCTCATAATCCAATGCCTCTACCGTTCGCTCCACATGCCTTTTTCTTTTGCGATAGGCAAGCTCAGCCCTATGATAAATCTCATGCAAAATTTCAGCGGGATGCTCCAAGCTTTCCGTGCTGTCTTTTTGCAAATCAATGCCCGTTACGGCATTTGCCACTTTAATTGACAATAACGGAGAAAGCTTTTCATAATGCGTTTCTTCTGCTATAAACCAAGCCTCTATCTCCCTAACAGCCAGCACTATATTTATTGGAATATTGGTTTTGGGAATTCCATAGCGCAGCATTTTTCTCAGCAAAGCAATATCCGTTAAGGGATACACATCGCGAATTCCAATAACGCTGGAAAAACCCTCTCTGCCAAGAGAAGCCAGCTGGTCAACAACATCGGATTTTACCGTTGAATTATCCCCGCCGCCGCGACAATCGTAAATTCGAAAATAATATGCCGTTTTTTGCGTGGCAATAGTGCTTTGGATTATAGTTATTTTTCTTGCGCCAATTTTTCCCGTAAAATGCGTACTCTCAATAGCAATCTTTCTTCTATCAAAAATTTGTCTTATCAATTCAACGGCAAAAAGCTGTTCTGTTTGGCCTTCTACAAACAAGGCAATTTTTTTCATTCCATAGCCTCTTCAGAGTTAATAAAATCAGTTGCCAAAAAATCAAAATTATTTAATCCAGTATATTCAAATTCATCAAATTTTTCCTTTTTATTGTGATAATTATAAGCCTTGCACTGCCCGCCTGTTCTCTGAATTACCTGCCAGTATTTTAAAGGCACATTGTTCATAACAAACCTGTCATTTGTGGACATAATCAATTGGCACTTTCCTTCGCCTGCAACTCTTGAGAGCAGTTTTATCATGCTGGCTGAACGCGCAAAATCCAAACCCTCGCCTATATCATCAATGATTATGGTCGTTGGAAGTTTTTTAAGCATATTGTGCGTTATTTGGATTATAAGCGACAAAGCCCTGAACATTCCCTGAGACATTTGCTGCAGCAATATTTCGGCATCAACATCTTTTTCCTTAACATATATCGTTGAAGAAGCCGTGCCTATTTCCAATAATTCATAGCCTATTTCATTCATAAAATTTATAATTTGCTTTTTGAAATCTTGCGCAAACTCTTCTTCGCCTTTAATATATAAATCAACTACATCTTGGCGCTTCTTTGAATTAAAAGCGTGCATTATCAAGCCTTCCGCCCATTGCGCAAATTTTTCTCTGCCCCCGTCAAACTCTTGAAACTGGATTTTTTGCTGTGAAACATTTAGCTTGCAGCGATAAATATTTCCGCCATCGGAAAATTCAGCATTGTAGTTGGCCGAGTCTGGCAATTGCGGCTGCTTTTCTGCAAGTATATTGCCAAGCCATGCAATTTTCGTAAGCGTTTTTGTTTTTCCCGTTGCATTTTTGCCAACAACAAGATTGACGTTTCCCAGAACCATGCCGCTTAGCGACCATGTTTTAGGCTCGTTCGCAAATTCAAAATAATCAAATTTTTGCAAAATCATAAACTACCTCTTTCTAAAACCCCTGCAATCATCGTCTTGCGTTGCATTATTGTTTAGATAACATTGCCATGCCCATTTATCATCCGTAACCCGAAACCTTGACCACCCATGGTATTCGCATTTGTGGTTCAAATTTCTCACGGATATTAATTTTCTGTCAAACCATTCTCTTTCTTGGCCAGTGTGATACCACACTCTGCCTCTGCCATGATTAGTCCACATTCTCTCTTTGCCATAGCAGAAATCATTCACAAAGTTTTCGCGACAAATCAAAAAGCCGTCCTCGGTATTCATGCATTTTTCATAGCCTTTGCCTCTGGCATACCAACCTGCAGAAAACGCATTCGCCGCCAAAACAATCAAAATTACACAGCCATTCTTTAACATAGTCCCCACCTACAAACTCGGCAAATCTTTTAATAATTCTTTCAAAAAATTATCATCTCCGCTTGGGAGTATAAGCTCATCTTCGGGAGCAGCCCAAGGCTCGCCGGCAGAAAGCGGCCAAACCGAACCGGAATTCAAGCGGCCGTCTCCATTTAAATCTTTAAAATACATAAGTTTATAAGTGCCTGCAGGCAATCCTTCCATCTCAAAATCCCCAGCTTCATTGCATTTTGCGCTAAACTCTCGCCCAAGCGTTCTAATGGCCGCTCCTCTTCTGGCTTTATCAATTGTGGTTTCTTGCAAAACGACTATTGTTTGCGCATCGCCGCCTGGAATTTTGCCTTTTAAGGAAGCAAGCCTCAGCTTTGAAATGGTGCTGAACTGTACTAAAACTTTTTCTCTGAATAATGTGTCAACAATCGTGTCTTTTTCAACCTGCGCAAGCTTAATCTTGGCATCCGTTCCAAACGGCGGATTTGAAGAAATTTCCAAATGAACCGCATCAAGCTGCTTTACTTCCACATTAACGCTGTCTTCATTTACGTAAATGCGAAATTTTATGGTGTCTGCCGAAACCGGGCGATTGAAGTATAGCTTTATGGGCTGCCCAGGCAAAAAATCCGAAGTTGCTCTTGAGGATGGTTCTATCTTTGAAATGACCGTAGGAGTGATTTCTTTGTCTGGAATTCTTTTGAACCTGAACTTTGCGGTGTTGCGAGTTGTGTCTAGCATTCTTCCCAAAGAATCGCGGGCATAAAGGCAAGTTGCTGTGTAGAGCGTGTCGTTCTTTAACCCATCCGTTACAAGCACAGTGTTTTTATTATTAGGCTCGGTGTATAAATCGGAATAAAAAACAGTGTCTTTCATTATCGTTGTGAAAAAGCAATTGTTTTTTTGCAGAAACATGGAATCTAAAACAATGCTTTGCGAAAAAGAAAATTCAATTTCTCTGTTGCCTCTTTGAGTAACTGCATCTAAGGTCATGGAAGATGTGTCCAAATCTCCAAGAGAAAAGAGAAGCTGTTTTTTTTCTTCATTCAATTCAAATGGAAAAGCCGCTATGCCGGCAATTTCGCTGCCTGCATCCAGTCTTTGGTTATTGTTTTCGTCCAAAAAGGCCACTGCCAAATATGATCCTGCCTGCATTCCCTGCAAAGTTCCTTTTCCAAGGCTATCTGCCTGGGAAATGTATAAAGGGATTTCTCTTGTTATGTTTGGAAACGTGTCTGCTTCTGCTGCAAGCGTAGAATCTCTGAATTTTTCCAAGTATCTTTTATTGGCGCGAACTTCGCCTATTGGATAAAATGCAACAACTGGAAATTTCTTTTTTCTGGTCAAAGAGTCTTGAAGCAGCACGGAAAAATCTGTTTGCAAGCTATCTAAAATATCTCCCGTGGAAAATAAAATCTGAAAAGGTTTTTCGAGCGGGTTATTGCGCAAATCCTTTATGGCATTTGTTACTGTGAGCGTATAGGTTGTGTTGGAATCTAGAGGTTCGCTGGAATAAATACGCAGTTTATCGCCTTTGGCTTTTACTAGCAGCCTGCCAGAAATCGGAGGCGATATCGCAACCGCTCCGCTTGGCGGTTTTTGGATAATCCATTCATCAAACTGCAAAGTCAAATCCAAATTCACATTTTGATTTATAGAATTAGGAACAAGCGTAGTTCCGCTAACCCTAGGCGGCAGATTATCTTCTGGCCCGCCAGAGGGAGGCACAACGGTGGCGCAAGAAAATGTCTGGACCAGGATTCCCAAGATTAACAGGATTTTCAGGATTTTTATTTTTTTTGCCACTTATGAGTTCTCCGTTTTGTTTATTAGCAGTACGAATTCTCCTTTTGGGTTTGAGTTTTTGTAGCGTTCTAGCAGTTCGCTTGGAGTGCCTATTAGGTGTTCTTCAAATTTTTTTGTTAGTTCTCTCATTAAAGCTACTTTTGGTTCGCCATAGACTTCTTTTATTTCGCCCAGAAATTTTACCAGATTATGAGGACTTGCGTAAAAAATCAGGGTGCTGCTGCCTGTATCTTTAAGTTTTTGCAAAAGATGTTTTCTTTGCGCGCTCTTTTTTGGGGAAAAATTCTCAAATCTGAATCTGTCTGTTGCAAAGCCGCTTGCCACTAAAGCGGTTAGCAAGGCATTTGCTCCTGGAATTGCCCGCACAGGAATCTGTTCCTGCTTTGCCGCTCTAACCAAATTGAAAGCCGGGTCTGCTATGCTAGGTGTCCCTGCATCGCACACAAGAGCTATATCACCCGTGCTTTTTAAGTATTCCACATATTTTGGCGTCGCTTTTTCTTTGTTAAAATCATGATAGCTTTCCATTTTCGTTGAAATTCCATAATGTTCCATTAAAACCTTGCTATGGCGGGTATCTTCCGCCAAAACGAGCGAAACCTCTTTTAGCACCCTCACTGCCCTGAAAGTAATATCTTCCAAGTTGCCTATGGGGGTGCTAACAATGTAAAGAGTATGGGGCATATCGGAAAGAACGTAGCAATTTTTTTCCAAGTAAATTTCCAGTTTGTGCAACTTTGGCGTTTAGGGGAGAAGCAATTCTCAATTCTCAATTTTTATTCTCGGGCTTGCAATCCTCAACGTGGCGTCCCATTCCTGCTTTATGCCCTCATATTCGCTGGGATCTGCGAAAACAGCGTCTGCTACCCATTCCAAATTTAGATTGCAAACACTTGCTGCGCATTTTTTGCCGCCGTCTAGAATTTTCATTTCAACAAATACATTTCTCGGTTTTTCCGTTTCAGGTTCCAAAATTACTCTTCCATTTGACGTGCTTACAGAAAGCGAGTAGTGGAATTTGGTTTCATGCGGAATGCGAATTGGATGGCGGCGCTCCTTCACCGGAGGCAAACGCATCAGCGAACGCTCCCAAAGCGTTGGATATGGGCTGAATTGCGGTGAGCTATACACCATCAGTAATATCAAGGGCTTAGAAAAATCTTCCACATTTTGCGGAGTGAATAACACAAGCTTGGCAGATTCCAAACTCTGCGAAAGCCATGCCGAAAAATACTCGTGCTGCTCCTTTGAATCACGCTGCAAAAGTTCATTTCTTATTACGCTTGCAAATTTGCCCGTAAAAACAAGGCTGTCCCTAAAATGCCCAATGCCATTTTCATCTATGCGCAAACGATGATGCAAAAATGCCTCGTGCTCCTGATTTATTTCCAAAATTGGCGTGAGCGCAGAGTAGCTGGAATCTGCGTTTATCACAAGCGCAACCCTGCCCTCCAAATTCAAGGGAATAAGACGGCGGTTGCTGGTTTTATCGCTTGGGTCTATCCAAAGCTCCGGATTGTCTTTTGTTGCGGGCACATAAAGAATTTGATGATTGAACTGCTGAATTGAAGACAAAGCCTCGCTGCCAGCCTCTTCCAAATGTATCAATGCCAAATGGCTTTTAACACCTATAGTCGCAAGCATTTCTTGGAGCAATAAACTCTGGTCTTTGCAGTCTCCCTGTTTTTCTTGAAGCGTTGCAAGAGCCGTTTTGGGAATTAAGGAATGCCCGCCAAAACCTCTGGGAGAAAACTTTATATTTCTGCGCACCCAGTCGGAAATTGCGTAAATAGCATTCAATTTATTTTTTGTGCCAGCAACTTCAAAAGCCTGCTCTCTAACGGGAGCAGAATTTCTGTATTGATGTCTAATCAAATTATGGTATTGCTCGCCAACCTCGCTCCATAATAATCTGGCGGCAAGCACCACGCCGCTTCCCAAATCTTTGTAAGAAGGCATATAAGGTTCCTTGTGTATAACAACTGGATTTTCAATTTTCCACTCTATTCCGCCAGAAAATCCTCTTCTCTCCAAGTCTCCGTATTCATCAAATAAAATTTTCGTTGTGTCTGCATAAATTCTAAATACGTTCATTCCAACTGGATATTCCCTGCTTGCTTTGTAGTGAGTATAAGGAATGGAGCCATCTGCTTTTATGGCTGCGCGGCTGGCTTGATAGTAAACAAAATCTCCAACTGAAAGCTGCAATGGCAAGTGCACGGTTTGCGGTTCATTTTCGCGAGCGTTCGCAGTTGCATAAGTTATGTAGCCAGTTCTTGGATTCCAAGAATACTTAAATTTAAAAGCAGAATCATAAACATCAAGAGTATTTATATGAACCCTGTCCATGCCTGGCAAAAAATCTATTTTGAGTTCGCTCAATAACTGAACTCCGCTTGAATTCATAACTTGCAATAATCTTTGGTCAGTAGCAACCCAAGGCTGGCCTGGCGTTATTTTAACGGTTTCCAGCAGATAGTGGGCTATAACAGGATATTCCTTATCCAAAGTATCAACAACCAACGCCTTTAAATCCGCTGGTTTTGGATCCGCTGGCTCTATCGCTTTTTGAATTGCCCTCATATCCGCTTTGCCCATGAACGCTCTGGTAGCCGAGAGGTAGCTCCTTGCTTCGTCCCTTTCGTTATTAATGGCGAGAACTTGATTAAATGTCTGTTCTGCTCCTTTATAGTTTCGCAAATAAAACTGGCTCTTTCCTTTTGCCAAAAGCAAATCTGCGTTTCTTCTATCTTTTTGAATAGCTTCTTCGCTAATGGTAAGGGCTTCTTCAAAGCGATTTAAAAAGAACAGAGCTTCCGTGCAAGCCAAAGCCAAACTGGAGCTTATGCCAAATTGCCTTTTTGCATCCAGCAGCAAGTCCACAGCCTCGCTATAGCGATGCAAACCCATAAGAGTTTTTGCCACATAAACGCCAAGCCTTGCCGTTGGCTGCCTGTCATAAAGCTCCTGCGCAACTTCCATGGAAGCCGCTCGCATACCCAAGCCCCACAAGGCATCGCTGTAATTTATATTAAGCTCCTCATGGTCGGGCATTTTTTCCAAAGCGAGTTCCGCATATTCTTTTGCTTTTCTAAAATTGTAAACTGATTCGTGCATTTCGCCCAAAACATAAAGCAGGTGCCCGCTTTGCTTTACCAAGTCCATTTGCGATTCAAAATGAGAAATTCCAGGCCTGTGCAAATGCCTAAGCTGATAAACAAAACCGCAATTTATCAAGTAGAGCGTGTCGTTTTTATCCATTGCATTTGCGCGCTCAAAGTAGCTTAAAGCTTCTATAGGCTTGTTTTCCAATAATCGCAAAAGCCCGATTTGATTCACAAGTCTTGCGCTGAATTTTTGCTTTGCGTTTCTGTCAAATGTTTTTTCCAGTTTAAGCCCGTTTACTGCGCGCTCCATCTCCTTTTTGAACTTATTGTATAAAATGCCCTGAGTCCAGGAAATTGCCATAATAGCGCGGCCATTTCCAAAAAAGAATTTTCCCTTGTAGTTAAAATCAAAACCGCCAGCCACATACGCAATGTCAAAATCCCAAACAACGTTGCCATCGCTGCTACTTCTTTTTGTTTTCAAATTTTCAGTATCAGAAATGCCATGCCTCATTAGCATGGCTTTGAACACATCTTCTGCATTCAAAAAATTCATATCTATCAATGCGCTGTAAATAAAAAAACCAAGTTCTTCGCTTGCATTAACCAGCACCAAATCTGCATCTTGATTTATTTTTGCAATGCTCTCCCAGTTATGCCAAAGAGTGTCCGTGGTTTTCCATGAATAGCCAAGCGCTTGCAGAGAGAACTCCTTTACCCGTTCTTTTCCCATCACAGTTTCCGTGGAATCGGAAAGGCCCCAAGAAGCATCCAACTCCACATTGCTGCCTGCTACCTCTGCCTGCTCAAGATTTTTTGCAATGCTGGCTTTTTCTGCGATTTTTGCAATTTCTGTTATTTCTGCAAAAGACTGCGATTTTGGAGCGCAAGAAATTAAAGCCACGGCAATGGCCAAAGCAAAGAAACAAAGCGCGCTGTTGTTCATTTTCCATGCTGTCAAGCAGTTCTTCTTGAGTTCTCATCAAATTGCGAAGCTTTACAAAGTAGCCCACTCGCATTTGCTTTAAGCGGTCTATTTCCAAGTGCAAATCATTTGCCTGGTTTCTTATGGCATCAACTTCTTTTTCAGCTCGCATTTTTGCCTCTGCAACTATCAAATCTGCCTCTTGATACGCTTTAGCCTTTATTTCATCCAATGCTCTCTGCATTGTATATACGGCATCGGTAAGGCTTTTTTCCAGCCTGCGGTAGTCTTCAACGGTTTTTTTGTCATTGTTTATGGTTCTGAGCAAATCTGCCCGTTCTACCAGCAGTTCTTCAAAAGAAGCGGCAACTTGGTTCAAAAAAGCCTGAACCTCATCTGAGTCAAGGCCGCCAAGTTTCTTTGCGCTGAATTTCTGATTGCGAATATCTAAGGGGGTAAGTTCCATAGGGAATAATTTAGTAAATTACTTACCATGAGCAATATTTCCGCATTTTTG
>WRMM01000001.1 GCA_009777135.1 Candidatus Fibrimonadales bacterium | reverse complement strand
GAAAAGCATTTGGAGAAAGCTGGCTGGGCCAAATATCTTTAGGCATTATGGGCGGATTTTAATTTTCTATATTCCCTTCATTGGAGATTTAATTATGGCAGAAGATTTGCAGCACTTGATAAACAAAATAAAGACCGAAGCCGTGGACAAGATAGCTGTTTATTCTCTTGCTAGTCAGTGCAATCATTGGGACAATGCCCAGCTTTTAAAAGAGTGCGGGCTTATCCCTTTTATGCTGCATAAAAATTTTGGCTGCAAAGCCGTTCTGGTTGGGGAAAACATGGGCGATTATTCATATCTATCGCATTTGCCCGGGCTTGAAATGGATTTTATCCCAAGCTCAAATGGTTGCCTAGAAGCTCTTATAAGCAATCAAATAAATTATATAAATGAAAATCATCAAAAAATGGATGCCTTGATTTTAAGAGGGCTTTATCATACAACTTGTTTCATATTGCAAGCCTACAAGCAAAAACGCCCAAATGGCAAAGTTTATTTATATCTTGATGCAAATGGTTTTTGGATGGATAATATTCCCTGGAAAGAACCGCTGTATTATAATTCATTAAGCAATTGCGATTTGATTTCCACCTCCTGTTATAAAATGACAGAATTTTTAAACAAAAAATGGCCTGACTTTATTATTGAGCATATACCAAACGGATTTTTATGGTTATCATCCCCCCCAAACAAAACACAATCCTAACAGTTGGGCGCATTGGCACAAAGCAAAAGGCAAACGATATTCTTTTGACGGCGTTTGCGATGGCAGCAGATAAATTGCCAAGCTGGAAGCTTCGCCTTGCAGGACCAATACACCCGGATTTCAATGGATTTATAGATAATTATTTCAAGAATTTCCCGGACCTTAAAAGGCGCGTTGAGTTTTTGGGCAATGTAACGGACAAAGAAAAGCTTTATGCTGAATATGCAAGGGCAAAAATTTTTGCTTTGACTTCCGCTGCCGAGGGAGCGCCGAATGTTGTTGCAGAAGCATTGTTTCACGGATGTTTTACAATAACGAGCGAAGTAGATGCGGCAAATGATATTACCGACAATGGAAACTGCGGGCGTTCTTTTCCCATTGGGGATTTTAATGCGCTTGCGAAAATCCTTTTGGAAGTTTGCCCCAATGAAAAAATCTGGCAAAGCTCTGCAGAAAAGTCCATTCAATATGCCAAAAGCAATTTTGACTGGGATTTGATTTCAAACAGAATAAATCATTTATTGTTTGGAGGGCTATGAATGAAAGTCATTTTGGATAATTTCAATTTTTATTTTTCAGAAAGCGGAGAAAAAGATAAGCTGATTCTCTCGCTAAGCGGCTATAGCGAAAATTTAAGCAAGCTTCCAATTATTAGCAAATTAGGTTATGAAACGGAATCTATTTTCAGCATTCTTAACAAGGTTGCAGAGCTTTACGGCAGCCTTTCTCAAATTCCAAAAAGTCCGCAGAGCCTGCTTTGCATTTTAGAAGTGATTGGCAAGCTTGTAAAAATGCTCATTCAGAAACACCGCCCTTACAATATTTTAGAATTGGGCGCGGAGCAGGGATTGCTCAGTTATTTTTTAACATACATTGCAAGTGAATTTAACGAAGAGAATATGGTGCATTGCGTTTCTAATACCTTGCTAAATCAGGGATGGCTTTTATTTTTGCAGGAGTATGGAAACGCCGCAGATAGTTTAAATTTACACATAACTTCTCCGCAAACCTTATCTTTGCAGGAGAACTATTTTGATTTTTGCGTAATGAACAATTCGGAAAACTTTCCAAATTCCGGCGATGTTTTGAATAACGCAATAAGGCTTTTAGCTCCTGGCGGTCTTTTGGTTTTTGTTTCTGCAGACGGCAAGGTTATTGAGCAAAAAATTTCCCTTGAAGAAAAGCAGGCTGCTCAACAAACCCAAACCAAAGAAACAAACATTGCTCTTGCGCAACAACAAATAGAAAAACAGCTTGCAAATTTGAAAAACCTAAGCAAAGAAGAACTACGCCAGCTAATAAAAGATTTGTCTTGCCTAGAAAAACTAGCCATAAAATATTTTGCCACCGAAGACATTGATTTAAAAAACAAACTGAACAAGGCAAAGGAGAATGCTTTGAATGCTCTGTTTAAAATCTAAATCGTGATATTACCACAGGTAAACAGTATTGCTGTGGATATTGGGCAAGTGGCAACTTGCCCATTTGCCCTGATATTTCGCCATAGTGTCCAAAAAGTGTCTAAACAGTGTTTAGACACTTTTTGGACACTTTGAAACAGCGAATTTGAGCAAATTTCAGCGTTTTTTGCTTGGCACAATATTTGCCTTATATAAGGCATGGAAAAAGCCAAAACAAACCGAAAGTACAAAGACAGCGTTTTCACAAAGCTATTCAGCGAAAAGGGAAAACTGCTGGAATTGTACAACGCAATAGAGAACACAAACTATGGCGAAGACACCGAAATACAGATAGCCACATTGGAAAATGTGCTGTTCATGGGGCAGGCGAACGACATAGCATTTGTGGTGGACGGAAAGCTCGTGGTGCTAATAGAGCACCAATCTACGATTAATTACAACATGCCGCTGAGGATGCTGATTTACATGTCAAAAACCTACGAAAAGCTGACGAATCCCGATGACCTATACCTCAAAAAAAGAATGACCATCCCCAAGCCCGAGTTCATAGTTCTGTACAACGGCGATGAGGATATGCCAGATGAGCAGATACTAAAGTTGTCGGATATGTATCCTTTTCCCTGCGATGATTATCCAAATACGCTTAATTTGAGTGTGAAAGTCATCAACATCAACAAGGGGAGGAACGAGGAGCTTGCGAGTCGCAGTGAAACGCTTAACGGCTACGAGTATTTTGTATATTTGGTAAAGGAATATTCCAAGACTTTGGATAGAAATTCTGCCATAGAGCGCGCTATTGACGATTGCATTCGGCAGGATGTTCTAAAAAGGTTTTTGGAGCTTCACTCATACGAGGTAAGGAATATGCTGTTGACTGAATGGAACATGAAAGACGCTCTCAGGGTTGAGCGGGAAGAGGCTTTGAAAGAGGGTGTAGGAATAGGCCGCGTGGGAGGCCTTGAAGAAGCTTTTACCCTTTGGGAGAGCGGTATGTCTCTGCCCGAAGCGAAGCAAAAGCTTGGTTTATAATAATTCCTAAGCCCCGGTTGAACGGGGCAGGTGATAAGTTACTTCACCACCATACGCTGCGTTTGGTTGCCGATGCGCACAATGTACATGCCCTTTGCCTGGATCAGAATTGGCCAGGATTTTTCAGAATTTCCAGAATAGCCTGTATATATACGCTCTCCGCGCAGATTGTACACTTCTACCTTTGTGCCTGATGGCACGTTGTCTAGGAATATGCGGTTGGAGATTATGGGGCTTGGGGTATCGCTGCTGCTGCTACTGCTGCCGTCATCGCTTGACGATGAGCTATCGCCATCGTCGCTGCTGGATGAACTGCCGCCATCATTGCTGGATGATGAAGCCTCCGCTTCCAATGCGTTTATTTTTTCCAGCAGGTTTTTAAGCAAGGCTTCTATCTCTTCATTTGCTAGCAGGGCTTTTGTGCCATTGCTAAGAGCTTCGTAAGCTTCCAGTGCTTTTTGAACTGCGGTTTTGTCTGCTATTGCAATGGAGGCAACGGTTTTGCCTAGGATTTCTGCGTGAGCGGTTTTGAATGCGTTTGCGTTTGGCTGATAATCGTATGCTGTTGCAATTATCGCAAATCCAAATTCATCTGTAGCTTGAGGCGTGCCAAAATTTTTTCTTAGCTCAATCTTAAATTTATAAAAGCCGTATGCTCCTTCGGGGGCGTTCTCTGTTCCGTTAATTGCTGCTTGAAATTCATCGTCAATAATTTTCCACACAACGTTTAGCCCTAATTCGCCAATAATGTTTTCAACCACAGCTTTTGCCTCTGCTAGCGTGTTGACTTCTGCCGCTTGAATATCAAGATAATCTATTTCTACAACAATTTCAAGAGCATCTGCTATGGCATTGTTATCTTCGGTTGAGTCTTGTTCGCCTATTCCTATAATAGCAACATCGCTTGGAATTGTGACTATCTGAATGCCGTCAACATCATTGTTCGTGTTCGTTATCTCAACATAATAGTAATAGATTCCCTCAGCGTTTGTTGGCACTTCGTAAGATTCGCTGGTTGCATCGGCAATTATTGCTCCGCCAATGTTGCTTTCTACTGAGTTGCGATACCACTGATAAGAAAGGGTTCCGTCATCGCTCACTGCTGCATCTATGGTTAAAATCAATATATCTCCTGCATCCACCAGTTGGCTAGCAGGCTGCGCATTGATAATCGGAATTTCTGCGTTTGAGATTTTAAGATGCTTTGGCATTTCCACGGCTTGATTGTTTAAGCCTGGGAGCTTGCCTGTTTCGTATTTCCAAGGAGAGCTAGCAAAAAATGCCAAAAAACCTCCGACAACTTGCAACTCTTCAAATGTTCTGCTTTCGCCATCCATTTTATCGGAACCTGTATCAGCCCACTCCGTGCCGTTTTCTTTGTTCTGCATTCCAGCGAATGCTATGTTGTTCGCCAATGTGCCATTTCTTAAATAAGCCACGCGAGCAGTTCCGTTATTTTCAGTGGTAGCGGTGCTGCCAACTACTTTGGGGTTAAGCGCCATGCTGTTTGTTATGCTGCCTTCTTCAGAAACGCCTGCAATGCCTCCTGCGTATGAGCTACTAGCTGCATTGTAATTAATGGAAACTTCTGCTGTGGAATAGCTTTTGTCTATGCTGCCGTTGTCTAAGGAACCAGCAATACCGCCGTATTGATATTCGTAAAATGGGGAATAATGAGGAGGGTTTGTTCCCGTGCTAACAATGCCCGTAACATAGCAGTTTGTTATGCTTCCGCTCCAAACAGAGCCGGCAATTCCACCAACAGCTGAGTTATGCAAAATTATTCTCACATCTTCCAACCCTAGATTTTCCACTTTGCCACTAAGAATACCAAATAAGCCAGACCTATTTCCTTCGTAAGAAATTTGATTTTCCGTTAATGTACGCATGCTTGTGATTTTCAAATTTCTGATTTTATATCCTCTGCCGTCAAAATTGGCGTTAAATCCTCTTGTAAGAGACCCGCTTGGAGAATAATAGAAGTTTCCAATTGGAGTCCAATTGCTGTAAGCATCAAGGTCTATGTCGCTGCCTAATTCGTAGTAAACATTTGAATTATTGAAATCCGTAACGCCATTGTTTACCAGCAAGGCGAGGTTTTCAAGCTGCTCTGCCGCAGTGATTATATAAGGGCTATCTATTGTGCCATCGCCTTCAAATAATTCGCTTCTCATTAATTCTATTTTTGCGAGCAATTCGTCAAGCAATTCTTTTTCGCTTGTTAGCAAAGCTTTTATGCTATTGCTAAGTGCATTGTAAGCATTCAATGTTGCTCTAACTGCGTTATCATCTAGTATTGTAATTGTTTCGGCAGTTTTGCCGAGGATTGTTGCGTGAGCAGTTTTGAATGCCTCTGCTTCGCTGGTTTCGCTCATCCATTCTATTTTTTTGATGGTGAAGTAGGCGTATGTATACCATCCTGACCACGATTGGAGAGAACGGAAAATGAATTTCAAAGATTGAACGTTTTCTAGGTTAAGGTTTTCAAAGTCGTTATCAAATGAAAAACATTTGCTAGTTATTGCAGAAGCCTCAGGCAATGTCGCTACGTGATCGCCGTCAGTGCTGGCAATAATCATTTTAAGTTCTGCATTCCATGCGGCAGAAGATGGATAAATCAAAGAGTAATCCAAGCAAAAGCCAATTTTATCTGAAATGTTGTTCAAGTCTAATATTATTTCTGCGGACCTGCTTTCTTCACTGCCTCCGACTGTATATGTAATGTCTCCGCCCGCATCGCATAATTTGTGATGGAAACCAGGGTCGGCTGGGGTAACGGAGGCATTGCCGATTATAGCCGTGTGCCAAAGGCTGGCTGTTCCGCCTATATTTATAGGCAAGGAACGTCCAAGCTCATCTCGGCAATCTTCATTCTGCCAAATAATTCCTTCTGCGAAAGTGCTTTCTGATACGCATTTGCTGTCAATCAATCCCTCTTCTTCGCATCCCAATATGGATATTCTTGCTTCCAATCTGTCAAGCAAGTCTTTTTCTCCGCTTGTAAGCAATATGCTTTTTGCTCCTTCGCTAAGAGCTTCGTAAGCATCCAATGCCGCTTCAACGGCGGTTTTGTCTGCGGCTGCAATATTGACAGTGGTTTTGCCAAGGATTGCTGCGTGAGCAGTTTTGAATGTTTCTACAGCCTCCAATTCGGCAATCTTTATTTCAAATTCACCAAGCAATTCTTTTTCGCTTGTTAATAGGCTTTTTGGTGTTTCGCCAAGAATATTATTGTAAAAATCCAATGCCTCTTGAACAGTTGCTTTGTCTGCTATTTCAATATCGGCAATGTCTTTGCCAAGAATTTCTGCGTAAATAGCTAAGAATACTTCTGCAGCCTCTTCGCTATTATCGCCAACAACAGCTATGTTTGACATTTCAATAAACCCATCGCTTTTATACGCAATGCCGCTAATGTCTCCTTGCAAGCCCCAAGCAGCTGTTTTCGCTGGGAGCGAGAAAAGGTGGAGGTCCATGCCTTCAATATATTTTTCAAAGCCAAGTTCCTCATTATACGCAATAACCACGCCCCCGTGCCCAGGCTCGGTAAAGTTTGTATGGTCAATAACATCGGCAAGGCTGCTGCCATAAGCAAACACAGTGCCTGTGATAGTAAGTTCTGGAAGTTCGCCCACGTAGGAGTAGCGATTTCGGTATATAGCTAAGCCAGAACCAGCTCTAACTAAACCACCGCTTATATCAATAGCGCCTGGCTCAACGGTAGTAGAAAAATTGTTATAATATATAACATTGCCTGCAGCTGTATTCTGTATAGTTCCGCCTGTAATAGTCAGTTGAGAACCGCCCAAAAGAATAGTTGAATTTCCTGCAGATGTAATTAGCGTGGGAATGTTTGAGTTTTCTTGCGAGATGCTAATAATGTTGCCTACATCACTAGCAGTAATTGCATATCCCGATTCCGATTTCACCATGCCACCTGTAATAGTCAATTCCACTCCTTCATGTCCATTTTCAATAGCAGTTCCTGTTGTTGTGCTCACCGTGCCGCCATAAATATTCGTTTTGCATTTTCCTCCGTAAGCTCCGTAGTTCCTAATAGCCGTTCCTGTTGTTGCGCTCACATCGCCACCTGAAATATTTATAGTGCCTGATTCGTTATTATTAATTGCCCATCCCGTTGTTGCCTTCACAACAGCATCGCCAGAAATATTTACGATGCCATTTTTGTAATTATTAATTGCTCCATATCCACCATCTACAGTGCCGCCTGAAATATCTATAGTGCCAGCTCTTTCGTTGTAAATTGCAGTTCCCTGCGTTGCGTTTACCGTTCCGCCTAAAATATTTACAGTGCCTGTGGAATAGTTGTAAATAACGTAGTCGCTAGTATTTTCCACCTTGCCGCCTGTAATATTCAGCTCCGCTTCATCTGCCAAATAAATCGCCTTTATTGACGTTGGAAAATTTTCATCAATCTGCGAAACATTAACAACGCCTGCGGATTGGATACGAATAGCAGAAGAGTAGTAACCCGTACTTGCATTTGTTACCGTGCCGCCAAAAACATTTATAGTTACCGAGGATAGGGAAGCGTTGGAAATTGCGTTTCCGCTTCCGGTTTGATTTATAGTTCCATTTTCCATTTCAAATACCCCGCTGCCAGACAATTCAATCAAACTTGGGGAATCCATAATGTATCCATTATTATAACGATTTGTATTTCCTGCAATTTCTGCTTTCCACAGCACCTTAACGTTTTCGGGGATATTCAATTCAAGCGAAGCGATACTAGTTTCGCTTCCGGTTACCGTTATGGTATTGCCGCTTATCGCCGCCGTCAGCCCCCCATCGTCGCCGTAGTTGTTGATGGCGTTTGCCAAATCTGCTACGCTTTGCGCAAACGCCGCCGAAACGGCAATCATAATTGCCGCTGTTGTTTTGAGAACTTTGTTTCTCGTTTTCATTTTAACTCCTGTGCCGTTTTATAAAACACATACCAAATTTAAATTCATTTTCGCATTTTGTCAATGGTGCGTCATCAAATTGTATAGTTAGAGGAGTTTTGATTTATGTGTCCAAAAAGTGTCTAAACAGTGTCTAAACACTTTTTGGACACTTTAAAACAGCGAATTTGAGCAAATTTCAGCATTTTTTGCTTGGCACGATTTTTGTCATTATATAAGGCATGGAAAAATTGTCTGAACCAGAATTCGCAGAATTTACAGGATTTCCAGAATGTGTCAAATAAGTTGCATATATATCATAAATATTCTGTTAATTTTTTAATTCTGTGAATTCTGGTTCAGACAATGGGGAATACGAAATGCTAACGAATAGCAAAGACCTGTACAAGCAAAAGATGGTTAAAATCCCCGAGCCAGAGTTCATAGTTTTATACAACGGCAAAGCAGACTACCCCGATTTCAAAGAGATGCGGCTTTCGGATTCCTTTATCTTGCGTAGCGAGACCCACTTCTTGGAGCTTGTAGTAAAAGTTTACAACATCAACAAAGGCAGAAATGCGGAGATAGCCAGCAAAAGTCCCAATTTGAGCGGCTACGCCGAGCTTATTGCGGAGATTGAGGACAACAAGAAAGCCATGAGCTTGGATGCTGCGGTTAAATCCGCTGTCAAGTCTTGCATAAGCCGTGATATTTTGCTATATTTCTTGCGAGAACGCAGTTCGGAGGTTGAAAACATGCTTCTTACAGAATGGAATTTGAAGGATGCCCTTGAGGTTGCACGCGAGGAAGCCCGTGAGGAGGCCCTTGCAGTTGCCCGTGAGGAAGAGCGAGAGAAAGCCTTGAAAGAAGGCCGTGAAAAAGAGCGTGCTGAATTATTTACTCTTTGGGAAAGCGGTGTGTCTTTAGAAGATGCCAAACGACAGCTTGGGCAGTTGTAATAACAAGAATATTTGTGGGTAACGGGAAAAGCGTTCTTGCACATTTTGCAAAGTAACTTTGCTGGGGAGTTGCGGAGCTACGTTGTTGGGACACCCCGCTCTGCGAGCACCCCTCTGATAGAGGGGAAGTGCTTATTTAAACGCTCTTTTTGCAAAAAGTCCCTGCCACTTTTTGTAAAATTCCCCATACCCCATACCCAAACATTGAGTAAATCAGCATTGTAGATATTCTATTTTTCTAAATTACTCCCTTCAAACCTTTATTTAAGGAGATAGTGTATGTCAAAGGACATCAAAGGAACGCAGACAGAGAAAAATCTGCTTACTGCTTTTGCTGGCGAATCGCAGGCGCGCAATCGCTATACATTTTGGGCTGGAGTTGCAAAGAAAGAAGGATTAGTGCAAATTGCCTCTATTTTTGAAGAAACTGCCAATCAAGAAAAAGAACACGCAAAACGCTTTTGGAGCTTTTTGCAAGGCGGCGTAGTGGAAATCACCGCAGCTTACCCTGCTGGCGCAACCGGCACAACGTTGCAAAACTTGGACGCCGCTGCAAATGGCGAAGAAGAGGAGTGGAAAGAAATTTATCCAAAATTTGCGCAAATCGCAAAGGATGAAGGCTTCAACGATGTAGCCACCTGCTTCAGCATGATTTGCATTGCCGAAAAACAGCACGGAAAACGCTACCGCGATCTTTACAACAATTTGAAAGATGGCAAAGTGTTCCGGAAAGACGGCAAAATAGTTTGGCGCTGCATGAACTGCGGCTTTCTCCACGAAGCTGATGAGGCTCCAAAGCTATGCCCCGCATGTTTGCACCCGCAAGCCCACTTTGAGGTTTTAGGGGAAAACTGGTAATTCAATGAAAGTCTGCACGCAGAATTTTGGGAAAAACGCCCAAAAGATTGATGCTTATAAAAAACTAGGCGGTTATTCCAATATCGGAAGCCGCCTTTTTGACCTTTCGCAATTTGAGCTTATAGATTTGGTTCAACGCTCCGGGTTAAGAGGCAGAGGCGGCGCAGGCTTTTCAACAGGACTTAAGTGGAGCTTTGTGCCAAGAGGCGGCAAGCCGGTTTACATAGCCGTGAATGCAGACGAAGGCGAACCTGGAACTTTTAAAGACCATTATTTAATGAGGGAAGATCCTCATCGTTTAATTGAAGGAATTATAATTGCAGGCTGGGCATTGGGAGCAAGAAACGCATATATATATGTTCGCGGCGAATTTTTGCCGGCCATAGAAACCCTTGCAGAGGCAATTAGAGAAGCCTATAAAGCAGGCATTCTCGGAAAAAATATATGCGGAACAAAATACAGTTTAGATATCGCTGTGCACAGAGGCGCGGGTGCTTATATTTGCGGCGAAGAAACAGCCTTGATAAACAGCTTGGAGGGCAGGCGCGGGCAGCCTCGTTTAAAACCGCCTTTTCCGGCTGTGAGCGGTGCGTGGAACATGCCCACTTGCGTTAATAATGTTGAAACGTTAATGTCTCTGCCATGGATTTTGGAAAACGGCCCAGAAGAATATTTAAAACTCGGAACCCCCAAAGCTGGTGGCACAAAGGTATTCTGCGTTTCTGGCGATGTAAAAAAAAGAGGAATTTACGAGGCGCGCATAGGCATCCCATTAATGGAGCTTTTGGAAAGCGAGGAATATTGCGGCGGCATTGCAGGCAATTTGAAGGGCTGCATTCCCGGCGGCTCATCAACTCCGGTTTTAACCGCTGAGGAATGCAAAAAAGCAAACATGGATTATGAAAGCCTTGCCGACATGGGAACCATGTTCGGCTCAGGCGCGGTTATGCCGTTTAACGATACCCACAGCATTGTGGAAATGCTCAACACGCTAGGCAAATTCTATGCGCATGAATCTTGCGGGCAATGCACGCCTTGCAGAGAGGGAACGGGTTATGTTCAGCGCATAATTTCCAACATTGCAAACGGCAAAGGCAAAGACGGCGATATTGAGCTTTTGCGCAGCCTTTGCAAAGGCTTTGAATACACAACAATTTGCCCCCTAGCCACCGCCTTGGCAATTCCTGTGCAAAGCTATCTGCAAAAATTCTGCTCAGAGTTTGAAGCAGCGATTTTAAGAAACCCTGAGCATGCAAGTTTGAGGCTGAGCGAAAGTTACCGCTCGGCGGGGTGGTGGTGAATTAAATCAGCCACTTCAGCTCATAATCTTCTTTGTTCTTCTGTCCAAAGTAAAAATTGTGGTCTTTTGCCCATTTTGCCCAATGATCTACTTCATAATCTCTTCGGCATTGTATAACTATGCCACCGGCTCCCGCATTCGCAGCTTCTTTAAGCCTTAACAAAAAATCTGTATCTACATTTTCTTTTTTCCATTGCAAATACATCCTTTCTTTTGTAATTTGAGCCATTTCTCTTAGCTCATCCGCTAATGTTTTCATTCTTCCTCCTTAGCTTTGCATTTAATATAGAAATATTAAATGTTTTTGTCAAGGGTGTTCTTAATTAAAAATAGCAGTCAGCGTTTTCTATATTAAGGCTCTGATGGATTTAAGAGAAAAAACATCTTTGGCGCAAAAACTTGCTGAGTATTCAATTCGTTTTCGCTTGCCGGAAGTGTTAATAATGATTGTGCTTAGCGTAGTGGCTCTGTCTAATATAGATGGAGTTTTGATTTCGGCAACAATGCTTGCAGAGCAAATAGAAAATCTTGCAGCAGTTTTTGCGCAATATGATTTAAGCGCAATAACAGCAAATCTTTGGGTTATTATTGCCGCTTTGCTGCTGTTTGTTTTCAGAGGGATGTTTTTTGGTTTCAAATGCGGTTTGCTTTGGTTTTTCTTTTTGCTTTTTAATCCTTTGCTGTTCATTGCAATTGGAGAATTCAAAGATATAATGCAAATTCTTTTGGCTTGCATTTTGATAATGTCCATCACAGGCTTTTTCTTTATACGCAGCATGCTTGTAAAAGCTGTGCTGCCTCTTATTCTTTTGGCTTATTCCCTTTCAGCGTGGCTATTGTTTTTGGGCGTTTCAAATTTGGCGTGGTTCGGGCTTATTTCCGTATTTTTTGCAGATACATTTCATTTGATTTTTGTGATTAGCTATCAAATTCGCAAAGATGCAAAGAGCAAGAAAACTCTAAGCGGAGCAATAGCGCATGGAGTTCGCAAAACTATTCCAGTTAGTTTGCTCACTATTGCCGTTTTAATTATTATGGATGCGATTTTTCACTTTATAGGACAGCCAATGACAGCTTCTGAAAGTTTGCTGAATTCGGTAATCATATATATATGCTACACCCTTTGGATGCCGTTTTTTACTGCAGCATTGTTCTCGTTTTGCCCCTTGGAAAATACATGCGAAAAAATGCAAAAAAAATCAAAATAATCCGCAGCCCGCTTGTATTGCAGAGGCTTTCAAAAAAAATGCTCGCTCAAAAGAAGAGCATCGGTTTGGTTCCTACCATGGGCGCTTTGCATAAAGGCCATATTTCCTTGGTTGAGATGTCTGTTAAAAACAACAATATAACCATAGTCAGCATTTTTGTGAATCCCGTGCAGTTTGGAGCAAACGAAGATTTTGCAAAATATCCTCGCAGATTGCAAGCGGATGCAAAGCTATGCGCTGAGGCTGGAGCGGATATTATTTTTGCGCCAGCTCCCAAAGACATGTACCCAATGTCTTTGCAAACTTATGTGCGCAACGTTGAGATAGAGAACATATATTGCGGAGCTTGCCGCCCAGGTCACTTTGCAGGCGTTTTGAGCGTGGTGGCAAAGCTTTTCAACATAGCTTTGCCAAGCAATGCGTATTTTGGCGAAAAGGATTTTCAGCAGCTCCATGTAATTCGCAAAATGACCTGTGATTTGAATTTTCCCGTCCGCATTATCGGAGCAAAAACCATAAGGGAAAAAAGCGGGCTTGCAATGTCTAGTCGCAACGAGTATATGAGCAAAGAGGAGCGTGCCGCTGCAAGTTCAATTTACGTTGGGATGCTAGAGGCAAAAAAAATGTATAGGCGGGGAATTAATTCTGTTGCGAAATTAAAAAAAGCGATTTTTGAAAAAATAGAACAGGCAGGCGGCAAAGTTCAATATGCTGAGATAGCGAACAAGGATAATTTAATGCCTGTGAAAACAAAGATTTTGAAAGATGCGGTTATTTTGCTGGCGTGTTATTTTGGCAAAACGCGGTTGATAGATCATTTGGAAATTTAGCCAACATTCAATACCTTCCTCAGTTCCCTGCTCGGTTCAAAAACCGGTTTTTTGCCGGCTTCCACCTCTATAGGTTCGCCGGTGCGAGGATTGCGTGCCTTGTAGCCGTTTCTGCTGCGAATTTTGAAACGGCCAAAGCCGCGGATTTCAATGTTGTTCCCGCCTTTCAAAGAACGAGCCACTGAATCCAAAAAGCATTCTACGATTTTTTTTGTTTCCACCTGCGGCAAACCAGTTCTTGAAGAAATCTCATTTACCAGATCTTTTTTTGTAATGTTGCTTGCGCCTTTCATAATCCTCTAATCCTGTTAAGTTCACTTGCCGCTATTCTATTAAACGGGTCTAACTGCAAAATAGTATTTAAATAATTAACCGATGTTGCTGTATCGCCGATTTTTATGTGAGCGGAGCTTAATTGCTGCATCACAGGGATGTCTCCTGGCATTTTTTCCAAAGCGATATTCAAATGATTAATAGCTTCTTTGTGCTGAGCGTTGCCATTTAATATAATGCCAATGCGGTAATTCGCTCTTGGATGCAGAGAATCAATATTTACGGATTTCATGTAGGCTTCCAAAGCTCTGTGAGTTCTTTGCCTAATGTCTTGAGGGCGAGCGCTCTCATTTGCCAAGCTTAAGTAAAGCTCCCCCAAATTAAACCATGTGTTATGGTCATAAGGGTTTATCCCCAAAGCCTTTCTGTAAAGAGCCTCGGCGTTTGAATCGCGCTTTAAATAAAACTCCGCCATGCCAAGCCTTGCTATGTAGCGAGGCTCGTTTGGCTTTGCCTTGATTGCTCGCTCTAAATAAGTTTTGGAGTTTTTATAATCGCCTCGCTCCATTAAAAATCTGCCGTACCAATAATTTGCATTTGGCGAATTGCTCCTTGCGCTTCTTAAAAAAAGCGACTCTGCGGCAGAACGTCTTTTTGCATCTGGATGCTCCCCGATAATTGCCGCTTTTGCGGCAATCAAGTCCATATCATTGCTGTTTTTGATTTTCTCATCCAAAAACTCTATTGCGCCATCCGCATTGCCAGAACGCAGCATGGCAAAGGCCATATCTATGGCAATCTCAGTTTTAACGACATCTTCTTCGACTATCCTCTGCAAAACAGAAGCCGCTTCTCTAGGCCTGCCAGACTCTAGCAAAATACGGCCCCACTCTGCTCTGCGCTCCGAATCTGCAAGAAGAAAGCTTGCAATTCTAGCTCCATGGCTGTGCGCCGCTTTATAATTGTATTGATTTGCGTTTTGCCTCATTAACTGCAAATGCGCTTGCTCATCAAAACTGCCAATAGGGATATCTTCTGTTTTTTGCGCAGTGTCAAAAGACGGTTCCTCAAAACCTTGGATTTCTGGAACATGCACCGTATCAAAACTTGCCAAATCCAAAAAATCAAACTGATTTTGCCCTAATACTTGCTTTTCTGCCCGCTCTGTCGCAAAATTCATGTAAATATACCAGCCCAAAGCGCTCAAAACAAGCAAAACAATTAAAGAAATTCCTATTTTCTTTATGAACCGCTTGTCTTCAAGAGCAAGCCGCGAGAAGAATATGCCTAAGGGATTTGCCACAAAAAAGAATATAGTATATTTTATAGCAGGATTAATTAGTCCTGAAGTTTTGCGAAATGCTCTTGCAAACAGCGCTGGGGCAGAAGCAGCAGCCATTAAAAAGTGCGGGATTTTGGAAATTCGCTATGATTTGTTCAAAGACATTGCCGAATGGAACAAGGTTTCGCAAAAAGTTTCCAAGCTTAACCCAAAAGCTCTAAGGCTTGGCACAATTCGCTTAGAAAAGGATGGCGGCGCATTCAAAGACAGCAGAGCCGCTGAACGTATGGCTTTATTTGCCGGCAAAGACTTGGACTGGATAGACATTGAGCGAGGCGAGGATTTTTCTTTGGCAAAAAAAATCGGCAAAAAAATTATATGCTCATGGCATTTGTTTAACAGAATTCCCAGTGAACAGGAGCTAAGCGATTTTGCCGAGGAATGCCTTGAATTAAAAACGCAAGGCTGCAAAGTAGCGGCAATGGCGCATTCAAAAAACGATATTCAGCCCTTATACGATTTCGCAAAAAAATACGGCAAAAAATTTGAACTTTTCTCCGCTTTCGCAATGGGCGAGCATGGAAAAGAAAGCCGCATTCGCTCGCTAAAAGAGGGCGCAAATTTAACCTACGCCTCAATAGGTCCCGCTTTAGCGCCTGGGCAAATGAAAATTGAGGATTTGATATAGTAAGCAATGATTAACTCAATGCTTGGGTATGGGGTATGGGCAATGCAAAAATATGCCGTTTTTAGCGAATATAAGCCGTTTTTTGTGAAATTCCCCATACCCTATACCCCATACCCCAAACCCAAAGCGACTTAATCAGCGATTACTATATTCGTTTCATGGCGAAAATTTTGGAAATAGAGCAGTTTTCTAGCGATGTGTATAAATTTGTGGTAGAAGCGCCGCTTATAGCAGAAGAAAGGCAGGCGGGGCAGTTTATAATTTTGCAGACAGACTTGGAAACAGGAGAAAGAATCCCGCTTACCATAGCCGATGCAAACAAAGAAAAGGGAACAATAGACCTAGTTTTTCAAACAATTGGCAAAAGCACCATAGATTTAGCCAAATTTAAGCTTGGAGACGATATTCCCGTTTTAACCGGTCCCCTAGGCTCGCCCACTCACATTGAAAACTTTGGCCATGCGGTTTGCGTTTGCGGAGGCATTGGCGCAGCGCCCATGTACCCTATAGCGCAAGCTCTTAAAAAAGCCGGCAACAAAGTAACCGTTATTTTAGGCGCAAGGCGGCACGACTTGGTAATCATGGAAAAAGAGCTAAAAAGCGTTTCCGATGAATTTATCGTTTGCACAGACGATGGCTCTTACGGGCGCAAATGCCTGGTAACCGAGCCTCTAAAAGAACTTTGCGAAAGCAAGCCTGGCTACGCCATAGCCATAGGTCCCCCGATAATGATGAAATTCTGCGCAGAAACAACCAGACCCTACGGCATAAAAACCTTCGCAAGCCTTAACAGCACCATGGTAGATGGCACCGGCATGTGCGGCTGCTGCAGAGTCACCGTAGGAGACACGGTAAAATTCGCCTGCGTTGACGGCCCCGAATTTGACGCCCACTTGGTAGACTGGAACAACGTGCTAAAAAGAATGGGAACTTACAAGCAGCAAGAAATTGTCGCTAAAGAAAAAGCGTTAAATTGCAAGTGCAAAAGCAATAACTAGTTGAGAGTTGAGAGTTGAGAGTTGAGAATTATAATATTTGTTTTGCAGGGGTAGGTCTCCCCCTCGCTTCAACTTCATTTAAACTAAAACTTTTAATTCTGCATCAACTCTCAACTCTCAACTCTCAACTCCCAACTCCCAACTCCCAACTCCCAACTCTCAACTAAAATATGAGCATCTACTGGATATTTCAAATAATTTTAGGTTTGCTTGGTTTGAGCTTGCTTGTTTTTGTGCATGAGCTTGGGCACTTTTTGGCGGCTAAGTTTTGCAAAGTTCGGGTTTTGACTTTTTCAATAGGATTTGGAAAAAAACTTTTGAAAATAACCAGAAACGGAACCACCTACTGCATATCCGCAATTCCTTTTGGCGGCTATGTAGCCATGGCAGGCGAAGACCCAGAGCAGATACGCCAAAACAGACCAGACGACTTTCATGTGCAAGCTATTTGGAAACGGGCTTTGATAGCCATTGCCGGTCCTGCATTCAATATAATTTTCGCTTTTTTTCTGCTCACCGGAATTTACATGATAGGCAATCCCGAGCCTGTTTCCGATAGGCTTGTTGTTGGCATTGTGGAACCGGAATCTGCGGCAGAAGAAGCTGGCATTGCAAGCGGCGATACCATCTTTACCATTGCGGGCAAAAAGGCAAATGGCTGGGAAAAATTGCGCGAAGAAATGGCAATTAGCATAGGCAGAAGCATTGCCTTGGAAATTGGAACAAAAGAAGGCAGAAAAGCGGTTGCGATTGTTCCGCGCGAACTTGGCAATTTGGGAATTGGCAATGCAGGCATTCACCCAAGGCACAGGGTTTTTGTGGCTTCTTCTCCTAAAGAAGATTCCCCAGCAGGCAAGGCGGGCATAAAGCAGAACGATACCATTTTGAGCGTGGATGGCCATATTGTGGGCTATTATCAAGATATGATAGACATTGTTTCTGCTTCTGAGGGAAGAGAAGTGGAAGTTGTGTTTTTGCGGGCAAGCGAAAAAAATGTTGATACCCTAAGCGCGGCAATGTCTCCGCTTTGGAACGAAGAAATTGAGCGTTATTTGATTGGGGTTCAAATGGGGCTTGCCCAGTTTGATGAATTAAAGGTTGTTCCCCAGCCGCTTGGCACGGCTCTTGTGATGGCGGCAGAAAGGAGCTGCATTATGGGAACCACTGTGTTTAGATACATTTATCGCATCATTAAGGGCGAAGTTAAATTGAGGGCTATGAGCGGTCCTGTTGGCATTGTTCAGGTGATAGGTCTTGTGTGGCTAGAAAATTTGCAAAAGGCTGTATTTTTGCTTGCTTTGATAAGCATAAATTTAGGCGTTATGAATTTGCTGCCTCTTGCAGTTACAGATGGCGGCATTCTTTTATTTTTGTTTGTTGAAAAAATAAGAGGCAAGCCGCTTTCCCAAAAAACTCAAGCCCGCATTCAGCGTGGCGCATTGGCATTCTTTATAGCCCTGTTCCTTTACATAACCTTTGTGGATTTAAGCAGGGGAGCTATGCTGATGAGGTAGGTTGCAAAGCTTCGCTGTAAAAAGTTTCACCGCGCTTTCTGGCGAATCTTCTCCGCTTGCGTTTTTTATTGGAGCAAATTCCTTTTCTCGCTCAACGCCTGCCAAAAACATTGCGCCAAGTTTTGGAAAAGCATCAAATAAGAATTGCTCAAATTTGTAAGCGCCTTCAACGTTGCAAATACGTTTGATTGCCAAGTGCCAAGGCAAAGGTTCGTTTTCTAGTTTTTTGAGAGACTCAATTGCAAACAAATGCGAAACAATGTTTCCGCCATCAAATTCAGCTTTTCTTTCTTGCGGAATTTCGCTGTACTCTATAACCGTTGGCAAGCCGTCTTTCAAAGCAAACACGCCCATTTTTTCTTCTGGATGTTTCTTTTTAACAACCTTTGAGCCTGCCGGCATTTTTGAATCAGCAAAAGCACCGATAAATATCGGGTCGCAGGGCTTTGCTAAAATATTATCCACTCCATACATAAAAACAAATTCAATTCCCTGTTCCTGTAGCCACGCTAATGCGCCGCTAGAAGAAAGCGCTCTGAAGCATCCGCCGTTTCCATCCGGAACCAGAACTAAATTTCCTTCGCTGTCAAAAATCGGTTCGCCATTCGGGGTCATTGCGCAAATGGTGTTTTGCTCAATGAATTTGATTTTATTTTTGTTTAAACCAAAATAATTAGCCTGCTCAAAATGCTCCAAAGTTTCTTTGTGATTCAGCGGGCTTGTCATTATAACCCAAGGAATATCTTTGCCATGGAGGTTCTCTGCGTGTATTTGGAAAATGGATTTGTTTAGGGCTTCTAATTTGAATGCGCCTTTGGGACCTTCAAAACCCAGCCTGGAACCTTGGCCGCCTGCTAATAGGAATGCAGCGATTTGTTTTTTTTGCAGAATTTCATTTCCGATTTTTTCAAAATCGGGATTGTTTTGCAATGTTTTGAAATTCATTGGGGTTATTTTGGGGGTTTGTAGTGGCGTTGGGGTTTGTAGGGGCGTTGCAGGCAACGCCCCTACGAACCCCATTATTTTCCATGCCTCTAATATTTGGACGCATTGTTTGCTTAAATTTTCTGCTTGCTCCATGGTTTCGCTTTCTGTGTAACAACGGAACTCTGGGGCGTTGCCGCTTTTGCGCAAATGGATTATGTCGCTGTTTTTGAATTCCATTCTGTAGCCATCGGTGGTGTTTATGGAAACAGGTTTAAAGAAACTGCCTTTGCTTTCTTGCAGATCGGCTAGTTTTTTATCTGCTAATTTTGGCGGAAATTCTTTTATTAAACCGCTTGATGTGTATCTCGGCGGCAATGTTGCTAAAAATTCTGATAATTTTAAACCTTGTTTTTTGCTTTCTATTATGGCGGCAATAACGGGTGTGAGCGCGTCTCTTGTTGTTAAGCTCTCGGTTAAAAAACCTCCGTTTGCCTCGTAGCCTGCAACGGATTTATATTTGCCTTGCAGTTCCTTTATTCCTTCAATAACAAAGGGGCTTCCTATTCTGGTTCGCAAAACCTGTTTGAAAAAACCGCTCTTTTCTGCGGCGGTATTGCAGCTGACCGGAATTGCTATAGCCTCAATCCCAAGTGCCTTTGCCGCTAAAATACCAAGCGAATCGCCCCTGAGCCAATTCCCGTTTTCATCAGAAAGAAGCGGCCTGTCAGAATCGCCGTCTGTGCTTATCATGCAGAAAAAATCGTTGCTTGCGCATTGCTGTTTTGCAAAATCAATATCCTCTTTGCGAATTGCTTCGGTATCCACAGGTATAAATTTCTCGCTTCGCCCCAAAGCCTTGACGCTGGCTCCAAGCTCTGTCAAAATTTCAACCGCAATATCCCTGCCCACCGCGGAATGCTGATAAAATCCAATATTTACACCATTCAAAGAACCCTCAGAAAATAATCCTAAAACATATTCCTTATAAATTCTCAAAGCCTCCCCATTTGAATTTTTCATATCCCACGCCCCATGCTCCACACCCAAAGCGTTCCGCTCCGGAATCACCACGCTCTGCGCCCGAATACTTGCTTCATCTGCTTTTGTAATTTCGCCGTAATAGTCGCAGAATTTTATGCCGTTTCTGTTGTCTGGTATATGGCTGCCTGTCACCATCACGCTGGTAATTCCTTTTTTTATGCTGTAAAGCGCAAGCGCGGGGCTTGGCAAAAATCCCTGATAATCACATTCAAATCCCAAATTCTTCGCCGCCGCCATGCAAGCCGCTATTATGCGCGGAGTGCTAGGCCGCAAATCCCCGCCAAACGCAACCGCTTTCTTAGCGCCGCCATTTTCCAATGTATGCTGCAAAAAACCAAGCGTATAAGCATAGCACACTTCATCTGTCATATCGCTAACAAGCCCGCGCGCCCCGCTAGTGCCAAAAGCAACGCCGCTGGTGTCCATTATTGTCTGAACCCCGATACCCCCGATTATCCGATTTTCCCGATTTTCCATTTCCCATTCTCCATTCTTAATTATTAATTATTAATTATTAATTATTCACTGTGCTCCTTTTCCGGTTAAAACCACGTAAATTGTTCTTATCAAAATTTGAATATCCAAAAGAATTGAGGCATTGGATAAATAATAAATATCATAGCCAAGTTTAATTTTTACGTCTTCAATATCGTTGTCGTAGTGATGGCGAACTTGCGCCCAGCCTGTTAAGCCTGGTTTCATTTTCAGGCGGCTTGCGTAAAAGGGAATTGTTTTGCGGAGTTTCTCTATAAACACTCCGCGCTCCGGGCGCGGACCAACCATGCTCATGTCGCCTTTCAAAACGCACAGAAGCTGCGGAATTTCGTCTATGCGAAACTTGCGGATAATTTTCCCTACCCTTGTTATGCGGCTGTCGTTTCTCTTTGCCCATTGAGGGCCGTCTTTTTCTGCATCGCTTTGCATGGAGCGGAATTTATAAACCGTGAATTGCCTTGAATGCAAGCCTACTCTTTGCTGCTTGTAAAAAACCGAGCCTTTGGAATCCAGCTTGATTGCAATGGCGGTGAGCAAGAGCAACGGAGATGTTATTATGAGTAAAAACACGGCTATTGCTATATCCATGATTCTTTTTACGGTAGCTTGCCACGGATGCAGGTTCATAATAAAAAGTTCCTGCAATTCTTTGGAATGAACGATCGTTGGCTGGCCGGATGTTTTGAAGTTCTTTGCGCATTCCCATAGGCTGGGCACAAGATAAATCCGCACAGGCAAGTGCGCTACCCAGTATAAAATTTGATTTATTTTTTTTTCGGAGTTGCTTCGGTGAGCAATTATAATTGCCTGCGCATTATTTTTTTTGATGAGATTTGGCAGGTCGGAATATGTGCCCAAAACAGGCAGGCCGTCAAAGGTTTTTACAAGCCCAAGATTTTCTTCAACAACGCCAATTATTTTTTTTCCAAGCTGCGGATTATCCTTAAATAGGGATGAGTATTCCCGCGCTTCATTTGTGCAACCGAGCAAAATAACGTAGTCTGCGCCCCAGCCTTTGTTTAGGAAAAGTCTTAAAATTTTGCAAATCAAAAGCCTTAAAATGCTAACAGAAAGCCAAACGGAAAAAAAGTAGCCTGTTATATATTTTGCATCATTTAGAAAAGCCCATATATCCAATTTGCTATAGCCAAACAGCACAGCCATGGTGAGTATATATGCAGCGCCAACAACTTTTAAAATATGCAAAACTTGCGCAGTTCTGGAATCCAAAAGCCAGCGACGATACAACCCAGTGCATAAAAACATTAGAAACCAGAGTAAAACCGCAAGCACTGAAAGTTCAAATTTTGCAAAAAACAAAAGAAAGCACAAGCTGTTTGCTATGCAATCAAAAATAATGAACAAAATTTTTTCTAGGGTTGAAGCCCGCATATTCAATTTGGAATATAGGAAAGATTTTTTAAAAAAAGGCAAAATTTTGCAAAAAACGCAAATTTTTACAAAGAAAATACACAGAAAATACAGTGGCAATATTTTTATTACAATTCTATTAAAAGCCGTTTAAAGTGTCAACCAACGTTTTACCATAGTTAATGCAAAATTAAATTACTATATTCTCAAAACCTGGAAGACTAGGCTAATTGGTAAGTCAGCGGTCTTGAAAACCGCCGCCGTCAGGCTTGGGGGTTCGAGTCCCTCGTCTTCCGCTAAAATGCGCATAACAGCAGGAGATTTGCGAGGCCGGGTTTTGCCGCCCATAAAAGACAAAGGGGTTCGCCCAACATCTTCCAAAACAAGGGAAGCTATTTTCAATATGCTGGCAGTCGAAGGTTTCAAGGTTTTAGACCTTTATGCGGGAACTGGCTCCGTTGGCTTTGAAGCCATATCAAGAGGCGCAAGCTCTGCCGTTATGGTTGATATTTCAAGCAAGCTTTTGCAGGCAATAAAAGAAACAGCGGAAAAATGGAAAATAGCAGAAAAAGTGATTTGCCGCAGAAATGATGTTCTTCGCTTTGCAGAGCAAAATCAAGAAAAATACGATTTGATTTTCGCAGACCCTCCCTTTAGTAAAGAATACCCAGATCTGCGAATTTTTTTGCAAGCCTTGAACAAAGGCGGTTTTGCTGTTTTTGAAATCCCCTCCAGAAACCCGCCCGCATGGGCTAGCGAGGCCGCAAAGATAAGGAGATACGGGGAATCAAGTTTAGCGATTTTTTGCCATTAGGAATTTAAACTACATCCCTACCGATTGCAAAAAGTCTCCGATAATACTCTCGGCGTTATATGCCTTGGCGCGTTCAATGGATGCTTTGCGGAATTGCGACGCATTGCCGTTTTCCAAAAAGTTAAGAATGGCTTGCTGCATTTCGGAAGGCGTTTCTACAAGAAAACCGCATTCGTCGTGTTTGATAATATCCTTTGGTCCTTTGGTATTATAAGCTGCCACGGGCAAGCCACAGCTGAGAGCTTCCAGCACCACCAATGAAAAAGTATCAAAGCGAGACGGAAGAGCCAATATATCCGCTGAAGAATAAATAATGGGCAGTTTGCTCTGCTCCACCCAGTTTATAAAAATAGCATCCGGATTTTCTCGTTGCAATTGCTCCACAGCGGGACCCTTGCCAACCACTGCCAATTTCACCTTGTCAAATTTTTTCTTTGCCTCGCGGTAAATATCAGTTAACTCCAGCACTCCTTTTTCATTGCTCACGCGGCCCGCATAAAGAATTACGTGGCAATCATCTGCCAATCTAAACGCTTCCCATTTATTGGGCTTGCATGGCTTAAAGCGTTCATTGACCCAGTGTCCAGTCAAATGCACCTGCGATGGCTCCAAATTCATTTGCGTTCCTGAAAGCCATTTTTTCTGGTCGGAGTTTAAAACCAGCACATTGTCAAAAGCCTTGTAGAAAGCGCGCAATATACGGCGAACTCGGCTAAGATTGCTACCTTCCATGCCAAGCACCTTGCGAGCAAACATCAGCCAATCTGTGTGTAGGTAAAACGAGGCTTCCACAGTGTATGCATGTTTCAGGTAAAGTCCGAATATGCCCATAATGCCTTCGGTTGAGCAAATAACCCTATCATATTCTCCGGCGGCAAACAGGTTGTGCAATTCCACGAATTTGGGAATTTTAAAACTGTAATCTGGATAGGCGGGCAACGAAAATTCCTTTACTGGTTTAAGCACAATTAGATGATCGTCTGGTTGCGCGCTTGCGCTGCATGCCACTATGTCTATGGGTAAATTCCGTTTTTTTATTTCAATGTGAACTTCCTTCAAAAAGGTGGAAACTCCATTGGCATCGCCAAAGGTATCGGTGAGCCACATCATGCGTTTTGGGTGCTCAAATTTGCCTAGCCGCTTTGAGAAATCCCGCAAAAACGGGCGTGTGTTAAACAAGGTTTTGGTGCTGGCAAAGTGCGCTACAAACAAAAGCGTTGAACCAAAGAACGGGAAAGACAGCCCGTCTAAAAACTCAGACAAATCAAATTTAGATTTGCCGTTATTTTTTGAACCAAGATAGCTTCTTATATAGGTAGGCAGTTCCAGCTGCTCAATAAGTTCGTTGATAGATGTATTTTTCAGTTTTTCGTCTGTTTTTGCTTTGCTCAGTTTTTTATCTATGCGCGTGCTTAGAATTTCGTAAAAGCGGTTATTTATATTGAGAATGGAATTGTAGTAATCCTTTACCATGTTCTCGTCATTGCGTTCATAGATTTTTGAAATGTTTTCTGCTTCTTTGAATATGGGTCTGTATGCTGAATTCACCATCAGTTTTTTCAGCAATGGCGGCTTTTCGCCTATCATGCAGTTTTGAAAAATTTTAATGAATGAATATGCAATCTTGTTCTGCTTTACCTCGCAAAGCAAATTTGATATTGCAAGCGAAATCTGTTTATCGCTGGTATCGCCCTTGTGCAGCAAAAGACGCACCAAACCGGGATCTTGGTAATTGACAGCAATTTGGCAAGCGTAGTTTAGCATGGCAAGCGTCATTTTTTCCGTATTCTGGTATAACCCGTATGGGGCAATGCTGCCATTCTGTATAGCTTCCAATGCAAGCTGCGATTTAGGCTCCGTTTTCAATCTCTCCGCCAAATTCGGCACATGCAGATAAGAGCCTGTTGCGCCAGCAAATATACCCATGTGGCAATCCGAACCGCCAGACATAAATTTACGATATGGATCCGTGCAGTAATCCAGTGGGTTAATATCAAATTCTTTAGCGTATTGATCTATCATCTCTGGCGTCATTTGCTCCACCCATTCCTTTACCAAAATGTTTTGCCATGTGTCGCGCTGCCCGTTGAGCATTTCAAAGCGTTCAAACAGCAGCATCATTTTGTTGAAGAAAGCCTGCGGTGGCAGCTGCCTTGCGGCATAATGGTAAAGGGGATGCGCCCAAATGGTTGGCAAATTATGCTCTCGCGTATATTCCAAAAACGGGTAAATATTTTTGCGCAATTTTTCCAGCTTAACCTCTTGATCCGGCGTAAAGCCGTAGGTAAGCACATGTATGCCGATGCCAAAATCCGGAACCCGGCAGCTGAACTCAGCCGCAGTTAAAACATCAATGCCCTTGTCTTGCATTTGGTAGCATGAGCGAGCATTGTTGTGGTTGGTAATTACAAAGGCATCGCAACCGTTGCGCGTTAGCTTCTCTATCAAGGTCTCGCTGGGCAGCCATGTTTCTGGCACATTCAAAATGCGGCCAAGCAATTCATCTGGCACATCGCTATTTAAATCATGGCAATGCAGGTCAATTTTTAATATTTCTCCTTTAGGAAACCTGTTTTGCTGTTCAATGAGAAACCTCTGCTGGGTTTCTCGCAACGTTTTTTGAAATTCACCGATCATAATTTAATGGGAAATATAGAAAATTATCTATTCAAATAATCCAGAACTTTTTGTGTTAAATCGTTTTCGTTTTTCCAAAAAAGCACAGAACCGGTGGCTCTGTCTAAAACGTAGTCGTAGCCTTCTGCCAAGGCTATTTCTGTTACGGCTTTTCTTATCAGGGCTATGATTGGCGCGCTAACTTTTTCATTTTCTTTTAGCAATTCGCCTTGGCGGCCGTAAATCCTTTCAATAAAGTTTTTAAGCTCAGTATCTCTGCGGGCATATTCCGCTTCCAGCTCTCTTTTTTGTTCTTCTGAAAGCATCAAACTTTGCTTTTCTAGCCTTTCTTTTACAAAGCCAAGCTCTCTTTGAAGCAAATTAGCCTGCTGCTCCCACTTTGCCACCTGTCGGTCATATTCTTCTTGCGCTTTTCTTGTGCCCTTATAACCCTCAAATATAAGCTTGGAATCCACATGAGCAATGCGCGACCCCTCAGCCATTGCAAAGGCAGCTAGGAAAAAAAGAAGAATTAAAAGTTTTTTAGGCATTGGGGAAATATAGAAAATACTAGATGAAAAGCCATTTCAGCGCGCTTGTTTTGATAATTCCGTTGAAGTTTTGCTCCGGCAATATCTCATCCATTGTGAGAAGCCATTTTGGATGCTGGTCTTTTATCGCTTCCAGCGGGCGGAGCTCCCTTTTCAAAGTTTCCTCTTTTCTCAACGCCTTCTAAAGAGTTTGGCTTCTATTCCAACTTTGCGACATTTTTACCTCATATTTGGATTCTATTCCAAATATAGAAAACGTTGCCTCTCCCTCACCACGCCTTCTCGCACACAACCTCTGCATCGTTTTTGTGCACGCCAACCCCAATGGCGTAAGCGGGCTTCTTTTTGCTTGCGTTTGCCAAATACTTTTGCTCCTTTATCTGAAGCAAAGCCTCATTAATCGCAGGCTTCAAGCCCCTAGCAGTTTTGGAAACCTTGAATTCTATAGCTGCTGTCCAAGATTTGGATTCAACAAACAAATCGTATCTGCCAAAACCAGCCGCATTGTTGGAGCGAACGTCAAAGCCAAGGGCAACCATTAAACCCAAAACAAAACCGTGGTAGGTCTTCTCCAAATTATCGTGCAAATCAAAATAAGAAAGCTTGAAGGAAAGAAGCCGCGTCAATTCCTTGCCAAAATAATTGACATTGTCTATTTTGGAAAAGATTTCATTCAATTGAGCCTGCTCCCCGCTTTCCACAATGCTTCCCAAAATATAATCTTCCCAAACCATCATAAGCTCTTGGTTCGGA